>NZ_JBNBZD010000018.1:0-75075 GCF_049804075.1 Brevibacterium sp. FAM 24630 | reverse complement strand
TCCGCAGCCCTGCACGGGTAGGCACGTTCCCCGTATCGGACGCGGAGCTCACACGGCTGGAAACCATGCTCGCCTGGCTGGATTTTCGGCGCTCTTTTGGCCGGAAAAAAGTTGACAAAACACACCCCTGCACCGGCGGTCTCAGCCAGTTCCGGATAGTCGGTCTCTCGCACAGGAGTCATCTCAAGATCACCCGTGCGAATCGTCAGCCCGAACGGTGGCCAGATGTCTGCGAGATCCATGCGTCGATCCTAACCTCGCATTCCCCGAACGAGTCGTGACGGCGCCGGGATATCTGCTGACCGATGTCGGTGCCGCGGAAGACTCCCGTCCAGGACTCGGTCCGCGTTCATGATCGTGCTTTCTGGAAAACCCCAATACCAGCATGCAATGCTGTCGGTAACGTGGACTCCATGACGACTCCTGATACACACGGACCATCGGATGCTCAGGTTACCTCGGACGCCGCTGACGTCCCTGACAGTTCAGACGCCACCGGAACCGCTGCTCAGCACGCCTCAGAGCCAGCCGCGCCCGGCGGCGAGCGTCCACGGTGGACCGCAGTGCTCTGGGCACTCCACTGGCTGCTGCGCATGGGCTTGGCCGTCTCGCTCATGCCCTACGCCTGGACGAAGGTCTTCCACGTTCAGATGGGATACGCGGACTACGCCGACGCACTCGTTCAGTACGGAGAGATGAGCCCGATGGGGCTGCTGTGGCGATTCATGGCATTCTCCCCGACCGTGCAGCTCCTTGCCGGGCTCGCCGAACTCATCGCCGTCATCCTGCTGCTCTTCCGTCGTACAGCCTGGCTCGGTGCCCTCATCGCGGTGCTCGACATGAGCATCGTGTTCCTGCTCAACCTGACGTTCGACGTCCCCGTCAAACAGCTGTCGGGAGCAATGGCGGTGGCCGGCATCATCCTCCTCGTCCCCAACGTCCCCCGCGTCGTGAGGTTCCTGCTCGGCCGGAACACCGGGCCGGCTGTCAGCGGCCTGATCTGGCGCAACAGAGTCTTCGTGCGCATCACCCGCTGGGCCTCACCGATCCTCGCCGTGCTCCTCGTCGTCGGCGGCGGCCTCGCCTCCGGGGCGAGCTTCGGCTGGGGGCGTCTGACCGGTTCCGAAGAGGTCTCGGGCGTCTACACGGCAGCAGCCGGCGGTACTCCGGTGAAGATCGACGGCACCGAGCACACAACAGACGACATCACACAGATCGCTTTCGGACAGATCAACTCCGGCAACGGCAATCGACTGAGCATCCGCTACGCTGACGGCGACTTCCAGGACGGCCTGTACACCGTCGACGGCACCTCGATCACAGCCGAGCTCTTTCCCATCCGGAAAGGCGCTCAGACGCTCATCCGCGACTCGTCCGGCACCCTCGAGTTCGACTACGAGAAGAAGGGTGACGATTCGTTCTCACTGCGCATCGACGGCTCGGAGCTGACAATCGAGAGCGATGAGGAACGACGCTTCCTCTTCGACCGCGGTTTTCGCTGGGCTCCCGAGGCACCAGTGAATCGCTGACGCCCAGTCGCTGAGACCCAGTCACATGATGGAGGCCCCACATTCCGCGCAAGGACCCGTGCAACGTCACGGGCCCTCGCCCTCGAGTCAGCGTCCGAAGAGCTTGGAGAACAGTCCCTTCTTCTTCGGCTTGTCTTCCTTCGCCGCAGGCTGTTCGACCTCTGCCGCATCCTCGGCAGGAGTCTCCGGCGAGGAGACATCTGTCGGCTTCTCATCGGTCCAGGAACCGGTCGAGTCATCGGCCGCGGAGCCTTCGCCGACGGAAGACTCGATCGGGGAGTCCGCCCCCGCCGAGGCGGCCGCAGGCTCGTTGCGGACCGGTTCGGCCGACCCGGGGCCGGCGCCTGGGTGCTCGGTGCGTCCGGCTCCGGCGGAACCAGCACCGGTGTCGGCGGGCGCAGCGGTGGTGGGGGCCGCCTCGGCGGACGACGTCGACGGTTCGGCTGGGGAAGGCTGCGCGGCAACCGTCCCACCGCTTTCCCCACCGGCGGTCGCTGTTGTCGGGCTCGCGGCCGCTTCGGCGGAAGTGTGCCCGGCCGCAGCAAACTGTTCGGCGGCCTCGCCCTCCAGCGGGGTATTCATATCGCAATTGGAGATACGGCGTTCGGAATCGAAGGACAGGTCAGCGGAACCGTCGGCGAAGAGCATCCGCAAACCGCCCTCGGGCAGCTCACGGACGGGGATCCCGCGCTTGGCCACGTACGCGTCGATGGCTGCGCGATGATCGCTCACCGTCGTCTGCGTCAGACCCTGCATGAGCGCGCGCACGGACACCTTCACCTGCGGCTCGGGCAAGACGATCTCGTCGGCTTCGACGAGAAGCCACACGGTCGTGCCGGCACCGGCAGCGGCCGGATAGTGAGTCCATCTGCCGGTGGCCTCCTTCGCCGCCAGGGTCAGCCGCAGCGCAAGCTCCTCATCAAGATCGAGTTCTGCGGTCGTGAGCTCGGCGACCTCCTCGGCGGCACCGAACTTGCGGACGTCGTGAGAGAGTCCGACGACGGCGTCGGGGAAGTCGTTGACGTTCTCCCATCCCCAGAGCCAGGTCTTGTCCCGGCCCGATTCGGACCCGAGCAGATGCGGTCGTGCACGCAGCACGACACCCTCGGAGGAGCTGAACGTCAGGTGCGGGTCGGCGCCGAAATCGACTTCCCATTCGGCGTCGGCGATGAGACCACCGAAATGCGTCTGCACCTCGGTGGAGTAGAAGACGGCGCGATTGACCAGATCCTGCAGAGTTGAGCTCATATTTCCAGCCTAAGCCGGAGCGCCCGAGAAGCGAGGAGGCACGCGGTGATTCGCTCGTGTCAGTGCCGCATGGTGTGCTGAAGGCAGAAACGAGCACTGGAGGAAGGGGCAGGACCGAGAGGAGATCCTGTCCGTCTACCGCTGAAAGGGGAAGGTATGTAAGATAGTCTGTTGCGCTTCGCATCTCTCACGACTCATTCGTCAGTCACTCTTCAATCAGGACGTTCAACGTGGCCCTACTCCGCCTGTCCCTGAAATATGCCAAAGACTATTGGCTGTTCATCATTCTGGTCGTCATCCTCCAATTGGCGGCGACCATCGCCGCGCTGTACCTGCCGAGCCTCAACGCCCGGATCATCGATGAAGGCGTGGCCAAGGGCGACACCGACTTCATCTGGTCGACGGGCATGACGATGCTGCTCGTCTGCTTCGTCCAAGTCGTCACCGCGATCGCCGCGATCTACTTCGGCGCGCGCACCGGCATGGGCGTCGGGCGGGACCTCCGCCGCGCCATCTACCGCCAGGTCGACGAGCTGTCGATGCTCGAGGTCGGGAAGTTCGGCTCCGCGACCCTCATCACCCGCAACACCAACGATGTCCAGCAGGTCCAGATGCTCGTGCTCATGACCTTGAACTTCATGGTCTCCACCCCGATCATGTGCATCGGCGGAATCATCATGGCGCTGCGTGAGGACGTCGGTCTGTCCTGGCTCGTCTGGGTCGCCGTGCCTGTCCTCTTCGTCGTCGTCGCGATCCTCGTCTACCTCCTCATGCCGCTGTTCCGCCGCATGCAGGACCAGGTTGACGACATCAACGGCGTCCTGCGCGAGCAGATCACCGGCATCCGCGTCATCCGTGCATTCGTGCGCGAACCCTTCGAGACCGACCGCTACGCCGACGCCAACCGGGCCCTGACCGAGACCTCGGTCAAGGTCGGCAACCTCTTCGTGCTCATGTTCCCCGCGATCATGATGATCCTCCACCTCGCCACCGCCGCAGTGCTGTGGTTCGGCGGACACCGTGTCGACGCCGGTCAGATGGAAGTCGGTTCGCTGACCGCTTTCCTGCAGTACCTGCTGCAGATCCTCGTGGCCGTGATGATGGGCGTGTTCATGATGATGATGATTCCTCGCGCCGTCGTCTGCGCCGAACGCATCGCCGAGATCCTCGATGCCCGCACCACCATGACCATTCCGGAAGGAGTCGACGAACTCCCGCGCCGAGGCGAGCTCGAGTTCCGCAATGTCACCTTCGGCTACCCCGGCGCCGAGGTGCCCGTTCTCGAAGGTCTGAACTTCACGGCGGAGCCCGGCACCACGACGGCGATCATCGGTTCCACCGGAGCCGGAAAGTCGACGATCGTCAACCTCATCCCCCGGCTCATCGACCCGCAGATCGGAGAGATCCTCATCGACGGGATCCCCGTGTCCGCTTTCAACCGTCATCAGCTGGCGCGGCTGATCGGCCTCGTCCCGCAGAAGCCCTACCTGTTCTCCGGCACGATCGCGACGAATCTGCGCTTCGGCAACGAAGACGCCACCGACGAGGAGCTGTGGGAAGCCCTGCGCGTCGCCCAAGCCGACGACTTCGTGTCCGAGAAGGAAGACCAGCTCGAACAGGGAGTCGCACAGGGCGGCACGAACTACTCGGGCGGACAAAGGCAGCGACTGTGCATCGCGCGGGCGCTGACCGTGAAACCGCAGATCTACGTCTTCGACGACTCGTTCTCCGCCCTCGACGTCGCCACTGACTCCCGACTGCGGGCGGCACTGTCCGAATCGACGGAAGAGGCCACTGTCATCGTGGTGGCCCAGCGCGTGTCCACCATCCGCGAAGCCGACCAGATCATCGTCCTCGAAGCCGGCAAGATCGTCGGACGCGGCACTCACGAAGAACTCGCAGAGTCCAACCCGACCTACCGCGCCATCGTCGAATCCCAGCTGACAGCGGAAGAGGTGAACTGACATGACGAACGACACCTCGACCGAAAACGCCGTGTCCACGGACGATGAATACATGCCCAGCGGCGAAGAACTCGAAATGAGCGGAGGCACCCCACCGCGCAAGGCCAAGCACTTCTGGCCCTCGGTCAAACGCCTCTTCGGGCTCATGGCCAGCGAGAAGATGGGGCTGATCAACGTCGTCGCGCTCGTCGTCGGCTCCGTCGTCCTCACCGTCATCGCCCCCAAGGTGCTCGGCAAAGCGATGGACGTCGTCTACTCCGGCATCATCGGCGCGCAGCTGCCGGCGGGCGCGAACATCGATGACATCATCTCCGGAGCCCGCGCCGAAGGCCGCGACGACTTCGCCGATATGCTCGCCACCGCAGATGTGGTGCCCGGAGAAGGCATCGACTTCACAGCGCTCGGGCAGATCATCATCATCGTCCTGCTCATGTATCTCGTGGCCTCGATGCTCATGTGGGCGCAGGGCTACATCCTCAACGCTTTGGTCATGCGCGTGGTCTACCGACTGCGTGAGGACATCGAACGCAAGATCAACCGTCTGCCGCTGCGGTACTTCGACACTCGGCAGCGCGGAGACGTGATGTCGCGAGTGACGAACGACGTCGACAACATCCAACAGGCGCTGCAGCAGGCGTTCTCCCAACTGGTGCAATCGGCTCTGACGATCATCGGCATCGGCGTGATGATGTTCATCGTGTCCTGGCAGCTCGCGCTGCTGGCGCTCATCGCCCTGCCTCTGTCGGCGATCATCGCCGGGATCATCGGCACCCGGTCGCAGAAGCTGTTCAAAGCGCAGTGGAAGCACACCGGCGAGGTCAACGGGCACGTCGAAGAGTCCTTCTCCGGACTCGACATCGTTCGGGCCTTCGGTCGTGACGAGGTCATGCTCGAAGAGTTCGACCGTCGCAACGAATCGCTGTATGCGGCGTCGGCCGGAGCCCAGTTCGTCTCCGGCATGATCATGCCGTCGATGCAGTTCGTGTCCTACCTCAGCTATGTGCTCATCGCCGTCGCCGGCGGCCTCAAGGTCGCCACAGGCCAGATGACGCTCGGTGATGCGACCGCTTTCATCCAGTACTCTCGTGAGTTCTCGCAGCCCATCTCCGAGATGGCCGGTGTCGCGAACATGCTCCAGTCCGGTGTGGCGTCGGCCGAGCGGACCTTCGAACTGCTCGACGCCGATGAAGAGGACCCCGATGAGGTGGAACAGACGCTTCCTCCGCGGACCCCAGGCAAGGTCACGTTCTCCGAGGTCAGCTTCCGCTACGACCCGCAGACTCCGCTCATCGAGAAAGTGTCCTTCACCGCGGACCCCGGCCACACGGTCGCGATCGTGGGACCGACCGGTGCCGGCAAGACCACCCTGGTCAACCTCGTGATGCGCTTCTACGAGATCACCGGCGGCAGGATCATCCTCGACGGCATCGATGTCCGGGAGCTCAGTCGTGCCGATCTGCGGTCGCATGTGGGCATGGTGCTCCAGGATGCGTGGCTGTTCGAAGGAACGATCGCGGAGAACATCCGTTACGGTCGTCTCGACGCCACCGATGAGGAAGTCATCGCTGCGGCGCAGGCGACGATGGTCGACCGATTCGTCCGGCAGCTTCCCGACGGCTACGACACGGTCATCGACGCCGACGGAGGCAGCGTCTCCGCCGGTGAGCGACAGCTCATCACCATCGCCCGAGCCTTCCTGGCCGACCCTTCGCTGCTCATCCTCGACGAGGCGACCTCTTCTGTCGACACCCGTACCGAGGTGCTTGTGCAGCAGGCGATGGCGGCCCTGCGAACCGATCGGACTTCCTTCGTCATCGCGCACAGGCTCTCGACGATTCGCGACGCCCACACCATCCTCGTGATGGAAGACGGTGCGATCGTCGAGCACGGCAGTCACGACGAGCTGCTCGCGGCCGGCGGCGCCTACCACCGCCTCTATATGTCGCAGTTCCGCGGTGAGGACGCTGAAGAGCATTTCACCACCGAGGTGCTCGCCGAAACCGATGCTGATGCCGTTGACATCGCGGATACGGAGTCGCCGACGAACACGTGATGGGTTGACCCGGATAACGTTTTTCGGGCCCGGAATGGCGAAAGCGATGTATTCGAGACAATCTTCCGAAGTCCGATGCAGGCGAGTACGAGGTCGGTTTCGCGATGATCGTGCAGGTCAGAGAGCGAGGTCTGTCGGACGCACGCCGGGCACCGAAACGGTCGGCTCGGGCCAGGGTTGCGAAGTGGTAAATATTCGGCAATACCGCTCTATCACTTCTGTCATGACCACAATGACCTAAAGTTCTCTGCTCTCCTCCACCTGCGTATGGTCCGTACCACAGCTGACGACGGCAGCCGGTCAGCATTCTGGAAGGACCATCATGAAACGGTTGGCAATGGCGGCGACATTCGCCCTGGCTCTCTCCCTCGGCGGATGGAGCCCGGCGGCCGCACAGGCAGACAGCGACACGGTCCCGCAATCGGCAGATCTCCATGCCGCAGGTGATGCCGGAGACGGTGCTGCGGATGCTCCCGAGACTGAGAATCCGGCACCGGAGGATCCCGGCGATGGTGAGGACGCCACGGACCCCGGTGGCGGCGGTGAATCCACCGATCCCGATGAGGGAGATCACGGAAGCGATGCAGGTGAGGGCGAGGACTCAGCTGACCCGAACGACGGCGAGGACTCCGCCGACCCCGACGACGGTGCCGACGGCGGAGGCGAGGATTCGACTCCGATCGACGCGTCCTTCTCCCTCGACCAGAAGACGATGCCCGTCGACGAAGCGGCTGAGGCCATCCCCTATACGATCACCGGACTCACCGCCGGAGACAGAGTCACCGCCTCGCCCGGCGAAGACGGTCCGATCACCGTCGACAGCGATGGAACGTTCAACGGATCGCTGCGCGGCAACTCCGAAGTGAAGGTCGGCGATGTCCTCAGCGTCACCGTGACGGTCGACAGGGACGGGCAGGAGTCGAAGACCTTCACCGGCAGCGTGACCATCACCGCAGCCGATGACGATTCCGATGGCGATCTCAGCGTCGATCCGAAGACTCAGGGCCTCGACACCTTCCAGAAGAACGGTGTCGGCATCACCCTGAGCAACTGTGTCATGGACGAAGAAGTGACCTTCACGGTCACCCGCGAGGGAGAGGACACTCCCATCTGGGAAGACACTCAGTTCGCGGCGGGGGAAGACGCCGCCGGCTTCACCACCTTCATTCCGGACGCCGGAGGAGACGAGCTGGTCGGCGACTACGCGGTGAGCGCGAGCTGCGGTGACACGACCGAGGAGACGACGTTCTCCGTCACAGCAGACGATGCTGCCGACGCGGACCTCACCGTGACTCCGAAGACTCAGTCGCTGCGCGACTTCCTCGACAGCGGTGTCACCATCACGTTGGTCAACTGCCACGTCGACTCCGATGTCACCTTCCGCGTGAGCACCAAGCACGATCCCGACACCGAGATCTGGTCGGAGACGCAGAAGGCAGGTGAGGACGCCGCCGGATCCGTCCGGTTCACTCCCGAAGAAGGAGGTGGCGGATGGGCGACCGAATTCCTCGTCATGGCCACCTGCGGTGATAAGAGCGCCGAGACGACGTTCACCGTCACCGATGACGGCAGCGCCATCGACCCGAAGCTCTCGATCACTCCTGAACGGATCTCCGGAACCGACTTCATCGATCGGGACAAAGGCGTAGAACTGACGGTCACCGAGTGTGCTCCCGACACTGATGTGCAGTTCGAGGTGTATTCGGCAGGCATGGAGGACAAGCTCTATGAGCAGACGGCGGCGGCCGATGAAGAGGGCACCGCCGGAATTCAGGTCTACGGTCTCGGCGACGATCCTGCGCACTACGTCGGAACCTACAATGTGCGCGCCACCTGTGTCGATACGTCCCGGGACGGGCAATTCGTCGTCACCGGTTCGGAGACCGGTGGGGGCGGGAGCGGAGATTCCGACAATGCCGGCGGCGGAGCATCGATGCCGCGCACCGGTGCAGAACTCACCGGACTGGTGGCAGGCAGCCTGCTCATCCTCGGCGGGGGAGCGGCGATCGCCTTGGCCCGGCGCAGAAGCCTGAACTGACAGTGACCGGTGACCCGTCGGGTCGGTGACGATACCCGGTCCGACGGCGCGCCCCGGTCCCGGCAGACAGGCGATCGGCCCCGGTCCCTCGACACAGAGTCGAGGAACCGGGGCCGATCTGAGCCCGGGAGGATACCCGAGAGAGCCCGGTGAGGCGCCCAGCCTCGTGAGAGATTCAGCCCTTGCTGATGAGCGTCCGCACGGCCGAGGAGAAGAATCCCTGACCGTCGGTTCCACTGCCGTCTTCGGGACCGAACCCGGCTTCGACGGCGTGCTCGGGGTGCGGCATGAGGCCGACGACATTGCCCGCTTCATTCGTGATCCCCGCGATGTCACGCAGAGAACCGTTCGGGTTGAAGCCCTGGTAGCGGAAGACCACACGGCCGGTGGCCTCGAGCTCGTCGAGCACCTCGTCGGTGGCGACGAATCCGCCCTCACCGTTCTTCAGCGGAATGCGGATCGTCTGACCCTGGTCATAGTCGCTCGTCCATGCAGTGTTCGCGTTCTCCACCACGAGGTTCTGATCGCGGCAGATGAAATGCTGGTGGTCGTTGCGGATGAGCGCACCGGGCAGCAGGTGGGATTCGCAGAGGATCTGGAAGCCGTTGCAGATGCCGAGCACGGGCATGCCCGCGTTCGCAGCAGCCACGACGGACTCCATGATCGGGGCGAAGCCGGCGATTGCGCCACAGCGCAGGTAGTCACCATAGGAGAACCCGCCGGGCAGGATGACGGCGTCGACACCGGACAGCGACGAATCCGCATGCCACAGGTTCACCGGGTTCGCACCCGCAAGACGCACGGCACGGGCCGCGTCGCGGTCATCGAGCGTTCCGGGGAACGTGACGACACCGATGGAGGCTCCGGACTCGGCCGCCGCCTCGGCGAGGGTGGGATCATCGGCCACAGCGGTCACGAGGCATCCTCGGCCACGCGCACTGCGACGACGTTTTCGATGACGGGGTTCGACAGGAGCTTCTCCGCGGCTTCACGGGCCTGGGCGAGCACTTCCTCGGTGGCCTCGCCTTCGACTTCGAGTTCGAACCTCTTGCCCTGACGAACCTCACCGAACCCGGTGAAGCCGAGGCGATTCAGTCCGCCGGAGATCGCCTTACCCTGGGGGTCAAGGATCTCGGGTTTGGGCATCACCTCAACGACGACACGTGCCATGCGTGTTCTGCTCCTTTGTGAAAGTGTTCGGGAGTTCCTCCCGCGCTCGCCCAAAGTCTATCAAGCATGGCCGGTGCTCCGCCCCGCGGTCCGGTCGAAGGACCGCCGGGCCGTCCGGCAGCGAGACCGCCGGTGAGCTCAGGAGTCGAAGCCCATGCCCACGGCGTCCAGGACCTTGAGCAGCGGACCGCGTCGGCCTTCGTTCTCGTCGGCCTTGATCATCGCGTTCGTCGTCATCGTGATCCCCAGCCAGGCGATCGGCTCGGGAGGGAACGGCAGCGGCAGCTTGCGGACCATCTCGAGCTCGGTCAGTTCGGTCCTCTCACCGCTGAGCAGGTCGAGCATGACCGTGCCGGCGAACCGCGAGGCACCGACGCCGAGGCCGGTGAAACCGGCCGCCATCGCCACCTTATTGCCGTAGGCGGTGGTGAAGAAGGAGAAGAAGCGTGAGCAGGTGTCGATCGCCCCGCCCCATTTGTGCGTGAACTTCAGCCCCTCCAGCTGCGGGAAGGTCTCGAAGAAATGCTCGGCCAGAGTCTCGAAGGTCTCAGGCCGCTGATCGTACTTCCACGAGATCTGCCGTCCATAGTGGTAGACGGCGTCCCAGCCGCCGAAGAGGATCCGGTTGTCGGCGCTGAGCCGGTAGTAGTGGAAGCGGTTGGCGCAGTCGCCGATTCCCTGCCGCCCGTCCCAGCCGATCGCCGCCAGCTGCTCGTCCGACAGCGGTTCGGTCATGAGCGCGTAGTCGTAGACGGGAACAGTGTGCAGGCTGACCCGTTTGAGTAGGGACGGGAAGACGTTCGTGGCCAAGGCCACGTTTCGGGCGGCGATGGTCGCCTCCGGAGTGGTCAGCCGTACGGTGGACTTCTCATCGCTGACCGAGGTGACCTTCGTGCCCTCATAGACCTCGACGCCGAGTTCGCGGATGACCCGCAGCAGCTCCCAGCACAGCTTGGCCGGGTTGAGCATCGCGACTTCACGGGAATCCCACAGGGCACCCTTGTAGGTCGGGGACTTGACCATCTGGGACAGCTCCTGCTGGTCGTAGAAGATGAATCCCGCGTCCGGATCATGGGCTTCCCGGAGGTCGGCGACCTGGTAGTCCTCGGTCGCGACGTCGAGCTCACCGGTGCGTTCGAACTCGCAGTCCATCGAGTACCTGGCCACGGCGGCCTCGATCTCGTCGAGGTTCTCTCGTCCCAGCTCAGCGAGACGATCGTTCTCATCGGGCAGATGATTCGCGCCGTTGTCATAGCCGTGGGTCAGGCTCGCGGCGCAGAATCCGCCGTTGCGACCGGAGGCGGCCCACCCGATGGAGTTCGCTTCGAGAAGGACCACGTGCCGATCGGGGTCGCGTTCCTTCGCCTGGAGTGCGGTCCACAGTCCGGTGAACCCGCCTCCGACGATGACGAGGTCCGCGTCGATGTCCTCACCCAAAGGAGGCAGGGGCTCGGGTCGCTGGTCGGTATCGAGCCAGAACGGAACGGTTGAGGCGTCGGCCAATGCGGCGTTGACGTCCATGTCACTTCACTTTCTGCCTTGCGGCATTCTTGAGGCGTTCGGCGGTGCCGTGCGCCTGGACCCCGCCTCGGCGATCGGAGGTGCCGCCTCGGCGGGGTCCGGGTCTCTCATGTCTCAGGCGGCCATGGTCTTGATGATCTCGGTGGCATTGCCTCCGGCCTTGCGCAGCACGAAGCCGACGAAGCCCAGGGCGGCCAGGGTGAGGACGAACATCACCGTCGACATCGCCGCGACCTCGGGGCGCAGGGCCACGCGGACGGCCGAGAAGATGTAGACCGGCCAGGGCGTGTAACCGGGCTGCTGGACGAAGCTGGAGAGGATCGTGTTGTCGAGGCTGACGGTGAACGACATCAGTGCCCCGGCGAGGATGCCGGGAGCCGCGATCGGCAGGGTGATGTCCTTGAACCGGTTCCACGGGGTGGCGCCGAGATCCGCGGCGGCGTCCTCGAGCTGGGTGTCGATTCCGGCCAGCCGGGCCCGGACGATGAAGGTCACGATCGCCATGGAGAACATCGCATGGGAGATGATGAGTCTGACCAGGCCGTTGTTGAGCGGGGTGATTCCCCAGTCGACGCCGACGGTGACGAACCACGGCAGGAACGAGATGCCGTCGACGATCTCGGGTGTGACCAGTGTCAGCCCGAGCACGGCGGTCAGACCGAGCGCCCACCAGGCGCCCCTCGGCGCCCGTGCCAGTGCCACCCCGCCCAGGGTGCCGAAGATCGTCGAGACGATCGCCGTGCCCACAGCCGCCTGAAGGCTCGTGACGATCGAGGAGATGATGATGTCGTTGTTGATTCCGCTGATGTAGGCGTGCAACCCGAAGCCGCGGAAGTTCGCGAGCACCTTGCCGTTGTTGAACGAGTAGGCGATGATCACCGCGATCGGCACGAACAGGTAGACGAAGACGAGGATGCCCCAGATGTGCAGACCGATATCGGTCGGGGTCCGGCGGGCGAATGTGTTCTTCTTCGGCATCTCAGGCCCTCCCATCCTGCAGCGGCACACTGTTGAGTCTGGCCGTGATCGTCTGTCCGAGCTTGAGCAGCGCGAATCCGACACCGACGACGACCAGGGTGGAGATGATGAGGATCATCGCCATGGCCGCGCCGACCGCCCAGTTCTGGGCGGTGTTGAACTGGTTGGCGATGAGCTGGCCGACCATCGACCCGCTCGCTCCGCCGAGCACGGTGGCCGTCACATAGTCACCGTTGAGGGGGATGAACACGAGCAGACAGCCGGAGACGACGCCGGGCATCGCCATCGGCAGGGTCACGCGCATGAAGGTCTTCACCTTCCCTGCGCCGAGGTCGTAGCTGGCCTCCCGCAGCCTCTTGCCCGAGGCATCGATGGCCACGAAGAGGGGCAGGATCATCAGCGGCAGATAGTTGTAGACGACACCGATCTGCACCGCTGTGCGCGTGTAGAGGATGTCGAGGGGCCCGTCGAGCATCCCGATGCTCTGCATCCAGTTCGAGAGGAAACCGTCGGGAGAGAGCATGATCTGCCACCCGAGGGTCCGGACCAGGAAGTTCGTCCAGAACGGCACCATCACCAGAGCCAGTGCCAGGGACCTGCGGGCCGGCGAGACCTTCACCGCCAGCCAATAGGAGAAGGGCAGGGCGATGAGCAGACACAGGATCGTGCCGAGGATCGAGATCCGCAGAGTCGCGAAGAACGTCGATACGAAGCTGGCCGACATCGCCTCCGGGTAGCGGTCGAAGGACAGCTTGTCGGTGGCGATGGCGGTGAACTCATCAGGTTTGTATCCGAAGCTGTAGAAGATCACCAGGGCCAGGGGAATGATGAAGAAGAAGACGACATAGGCCCAGGTGGGAAACGACAGCGCCGAGGCTCCGAAGAGCCGTGAGGCGAGCGGTTGCTTCGTGGGCGCGGTCTCCCGTGTCTCTGCGGGCGGCTGCTGTTTCGGTCGCGCGGTCGTGCTCATGCTCCACTCCTGGCCTGGGCATCGGTGAGAATCTTCGTCCGGATCTGATCGGCCGGGGTCTGCTTGCTGGGTTCGAGACGGTCGAGGACCTTCTGCGGGGGGAAGATGAGGTCCGGTTCGTCGAGGTCGGCCTTCTTCGCCTGTTCCTCAAGCCCCTTCGTGCCGATCGGGTAGCCGATGTAGTCGAGCTGCTCGACCGCGGTGTCCGGGGACAGCATGTGGTTGATGAAGGCGTGTGCCGAATCCGGGTGCGGGGCGCCTGTGGCGATCGCCCAGCAGTCCATCCACAGATTCGCCGAGGGGGTCGGGAATACGAACTTCCAGTTCTCCGGATCCTTGATCTCGGTCAGTCCCTGCCGGGCATCGCCGTTGTAGGAGTGCAGGAGGGTGAAGCTGCCTTGGATCATGCTGGTGGCGGCGCTGCCGACATAGGCCTTCACGTTCGGGGCCAGCTGGTCGACGATGATATCGCGAGCCTTGTCGAGTTCGCCCTCGTCTTCGGTGTTGAGGCTGTGGCCCGAAGCGGCCAAGGCGATCGCCGCGACCTCCCAGGGATCCTCGAGCAGCGCGGTCGTGCCGGCGGCTTCCTTCTGTGCAGTGTCGAGGAAGTCCTGCCAGCTCGTGAGCTCCCGGTCGATCTTCTTCGTGTTGTAGACGAACCCCGTGGTGCCCCAGGCCTTGCAGATTGAGTACTTGTTGTCGGGGTCGAAGTACTGATGCGTGAAGTTCGGGTCCATGTGCTCGAAGTTCGGGATCAGACTGAGGTCGAGTTCCTGGAGGAGATTGTGATTGAGCATCTGCGGGATGTTCGCCCCTGTCGGCACGACCACGTCATAGCCGGAGGTGCCGCGTGAGGTCGACAGCTTCGCCACGAGCTCCTCGTTCGACCCGTAGGAATCGACCTGGACGAGGATGTCGTTCTGCGATTTGAAGGCTTCGAGGAGTTCCGGATTGTCGTAGTCACCCCACGAGTAGAGGTTGAGCTTCGGTTCGAGCTTGCCGTCGGTCGGCGGTGACGCCGCCATCTTCGTCGTCTTCCCGCAGGCACTGAGCGCACCGAGGCCGACGACTCCGAATCCGGCCAGCAGCGCTCGCCGAGTCAGCCTCGCCGAGGCGGCCCGGGGAGCCAGGAAGGTCACATCGGGAATCGTTCGCGTCATCTCAGGCACCGCCTTCGAAACCGTAGACGGCGACCGCATCGGCGTCCCAGCTCAGGTCGACTTCGGCGTCGGCGGCGAGGAGCTCGTTGCCGGCGGCGGGGACACGGGCGAGGAGCTCATCGTTGTCGCCGACGACGATCATGTACTGGATGACATCGCCGAGGAAGGACGTCGAGATCACCTTCCCGCGAGCGGTGTTCGGTCGGCCGGTCTCCTCTCCGGCCGGGGCCACGCGCATCCGCTCGGGGCGGATGGCCGCCCGCACCCTGTCTCCGACGCTGAGCGTGCCGGCTTTCCCCGCCGCCGAAGCGGGTCGCAGGTCCAGCGACGGGGTCTCCATGACCGTGCTGTTGGCCGAGACCATCTGCGCGGTGCCTCCGTCGGTGGAGGTCACCTCGGCGGGGATGAAGTTCTGTTTGCCGATGAAGCCGGCGACGAAGCCGTTGTGGGGATTCGCGTAGATGTCCTCACCGGAACCGACCTGCTGGATCACACCGTCGTACATGACGACGATGCGGTCGCTCATCGCCAGCGCCTCGTCCTGGTCGTGGGTGACGAAGACGAAGGTCGTGTCGAGCTTCGTGTGCAGACGTTTGAGTTCGAGCTGCATCTCCTCGCGCAGCTTCCGGTCCAAGGCGGACATCGGCTCGTCGAGGAGGAGGACCTGGGGTCGGTTGACCAGGGCACGGGCCAAGGCGATGCGCTGCTGCTGTCCGCCGGAGAGCTGCTCGGGTTTGCGCCCGGCGAAGTCCTCCATCTGCACGAGGGCGAGGACGTCGCGGACACGCTGAGCGATCTCGGGTTTGGGCACCTTCGCCTGCTTGAGTCCGTAGGCGATGTTGTCAGCGATGTTCATGTGCGGGAACAGCAGATACGACTGGAACACCGTGTTGACGGGGCGCCGGTGCGGCGGCAGCCCGACGATGTCCTTGCCGTCGAGGTAGATGTGGCCGTTGGTGGGATGCTCGAAGCCGGCGATCATCCGCAGCAGGGTGGTCTTGCCGCAGCCGGAGGGGCCGAGCAGTGAGAGGAACTCTCCCCGGCGGACGCTCAGGTCGAGGCGGGCGATGGCGGTGTTCTCGCCGAAGACCTTCTTCACGCCCTGGATCTCGAGGTGGTCGAGTCCGGTGTCGGGCGTCGTTTCGGCGGTGGCTGTGCTGGTCATGATGGCCTTTCGTCTCAGGCGGAAGCGGAGCTGGTCGTTGCGGGCGGCTGCGATGTCTGCGGCGCGGTCTGCGATGACAGGGCGTCGTGGACGAGGCGGCCGTTGCTGATGGTCAGATCGTTCGTGATGTGCGCGATTTCGTCGGCCGGGAGATCGAAGGGGTTCGCGCTCGCCAGGGCGAGGTTCGCCCGCTCGCCGAGGCGGATGACGCCATTGGACCGTGAGCGCAGCAGGTGGGCCGATCCGGAGGTGTAGGCCCGCAGCGCCGTCTCCACGTCGAGGGCCTCCTCGGGCAGCAGGGGCGAGATGTCCGCGGCGGTGGGGTGGGACCGGTTGACGGCGACGTGGATGGCCTCCCACGGATTCGCGGTCGACACCGGCCAGTCCGAGCCCATCGCCAAGTGGGTGCCGGCCGAGGCGAAGGAGCCGAAGGGGTAGAGCCAACCGGTGCGTTCCTCGCCGAGGACCGGGATGTTGAGGTCGATCATCTGCTCGTCATAGCAGGCCCACAGCGCCTGCAGGTTCGCGGTGATCCCCAGCTGCGCGAAGCGCGGGACGTCGACGGGATCGACGACCTGGACATGGGCGATGTGGTGGCGGGCCTCGGCACGGGGCGAGGCGATCGCCGCGAAGGCGTCGAGGGCCGCTCTGACCGCGGCATCGCCGATCGCGTGGCAGTGGATGTCGAAACCGGCCGCGTCGAGGGCGGCGAATGAGGCTTCGAGGTGCTCGCGGGTGAAGTAGCTCGTGCCGAACCCGCCGCAGGTGCACGTGTATTCCGTGTTCATCGCCGCGGTGCGGGATTCGACGATGCCGTCGAGCATGAACTTCACCGAGGTGGCGCGGAAGCGGCCCTCGCTGCGGGCCCGGGCGGTGAGTTCGGCCACCTCGGCGTCGATGTCCGTGACCTCGCGCGGCCACCACAGGCTGCCGACGACCTCGGAGTGCAGTTCCTCGGAGGAGGCGGCGCGGACATAGGCGTCATAGGGGTCGCGGTGCCCTCCGTAGTCGCCGACGATGGCGTCCATCCACGCGGTGACGCCGAGGGAATTGAGGTAGTTCTGCCCGGCGAGCAGGCCTGCGTGGACCTCGGCATCGGTGGCCTCGGGAACGTGGGCGGAGACGAGGTCGATCGCCGATTCGTGAAGACACCCGGTCGGAGTGCCGTAGTCATCGGCGACGATGATGCCGCCAGCCGGTGACTCGGTCGCGGCGTCGATCCCGGCCACGGTCAACGCCGCTGTGTTCACCCACGCCGAGTGGTGGTCGGCACTGAGCAGGAGGGCGGGCCGGTCCGGGCAGACTGCGTCGAGGATGTCCGCGGTCGGAGCGCCTCCGGGGAAGTCGGCCATCGACCATCCGCCGCCGATGACCCAGTTGTGTGCAGGGGAGGAGTCGGCGTGTGTCGCGGCGATGTGGCCGCGGATGAGGTCGAGGGTTTCGGCGAGGCCGTCGGCGCTGCTGAGATCGCAGGACAGCGACTCCTGCCCGCCGAAGGTCGTGTGTACGTGAGCGTCGACGAAACCGGGGGTGAGGAGCCTGCCGGTGGCGGTGATGGTCCGGTCCGCCGGCACCTGTGCCGGTCCCGTGGCGATCTCGGTGATGATGCCGTCGCGGATGCTCACGCGATTCTCGGGCCGGATCGTGCGCCCGTCGAAGATCGTGACATCGAGGATGTCGAGGTCCACTGCTGCCTCCCGACTGCATTGTCGAAGCTTCGGCGGGGCCGCGGAGTCCGCGCCCGCCGAGTGTCATTTTCGGTCCGGCGGCACGAGAGCCGCAAGAGCCCGCGTCCAGCCGTTACCTGTTCGTTTCACTGTCGGTGACCGAGCCCAGCGTGTGGTCTGAGTCACTGATGAGAAACGATAGCGGAAGTTCATGCCGGAATCCACTGATTCCGTTGCGTGAGACAGTTCAGGCTGATTGTTTCTTTCTTCGATGTGCTGATGACCGCTGAATCAGTGTGAACGCGTGCGTTTTTCGAAAAGCGCGTGGTGCCGCGCGGGACGGTCGCTGAGCGCGCTTGTCGCCGGGCGGGGCGGGGATGAATGCACGAGTGGTCACAGTGCCGAAGGGGACCGAACGAATTCGTCCGGTCCCCTTCGGCACTGTGACCACAGGCGGTGTGCGCTGCGAGATCAGCCGGGGAAGGTCTGCCCGGTGAGCTTCTCGAAGGCTTCGATGTAGCGGGCGCGGGTCTTCTCGACCACTTCGGCGGGCAGCGCCGGGGGTGGAGTGTCCGAGGACTTGTCCCATCCGGACTCGTGGGTCAGCCAGTCGCGGACGAACTGCTTGTCGAAGCTCGACTGCGTCTGCCCGGCCTCGTAGCCCTCGGCGTCCCAGAAGCGCGAGGAGTCCGGAGTGAGCACCTCATCGCCGAGGACGAGCGTGCCATCGGGCAGTGTGCCGAACTCGAACTTCGTGTCGGCGAGGATGATCCCGCGTTCGCGAGCGATCGCTTCGGCGCGCTGATAGATCTCCACGGTCAGCTCCCGCAGCCGCTCGGCGGTGTCCTCACCGACGGTCTTCGCGACGGCATCGAAGCTGACGTTCTCATCATGATCGCCGAGCTCGGCCTTCGTCGCCGGAGTGAAGATCGGGGGTTCGAGGCGATCGGCCTCGACGAGCCCGGCCGGCAGGCGGATGCCGCACACGGATCCGGTGGCCCGATAGTCGGCCATGCCCGAACCGGTGAGATAGCCGCGGGCGACGCATTCGACGGGGAACATCGACAGGTTCTTCACGATGAGGCCGCGACCTCGCACGGGCTCAGGCACATCGGAGCTGATGACATGGTTGCCGATGATCTCGGCCAGCTGATCGAACCACCACAGGCTCAGGCCCGTGAGCACCTTGCCCTTGTCCGGGATCTCCGAATCGAGCACCCAGTCATAGGCGGAGATCCGGTCCGAAGCGACCATGAGCAGCGATTCGGCGGTGGCCGCATCGGCGGCATCTGCAGGAATGTAGAGGTCACGGACCTTGCCCGAATACACGTGCGTCCAGCCCGGCAGCTGCGGGGCCGAGGAGGGGGCGGGCTGCTCGGGAGCGGGGTAGATGTCGGCGAGGGAGATGCGGCCGGCGGCGGCCGCCTCGGCGATATCGGTGCGGTGCTGCTCACCGGGCCATTTGATCTCCTCGATCGCTGAGTACGCCCGCGCCCGGGCATCGTCGAGATCGGACCCGAGCGAGACGACGGAGAGCACGCGTCCGCCGGCGGTGACGATGTCACCGGCCTCGGCGATGTCCTTCGTGATCACAGCGTCTTCGGGAGCGAAACCGCCGCTGGAGCCGGTCGCAATCTTCGTGCCCGCGTGCTGCACGCTGATGTCCTCGAGCGTTTCCGCGGTGTCGAGTCCGCGGATGATGTCACCGGTGCTCGGGGCGCCCGGGTAGTTCTCCGCGGCCATGACCACGGTCACCGAGGCGCGCGGATCCCATTCGAGATCACCGACCTCGTCGAGGCGGCCCTCTGCGGCGGCGAGCAGGGTCTGGCCCAGGGGGCTGCGCAGGCGGGCGAGTACGGACTGGGTCTCCGGGTCGCCGAAGCGGACGTTGAACTCGACGACGCGCAGACCCTTCGACGTCATCGCCAGTCCGCAGTAGAGGAGGCCGGTGAACGGGGTGCCGCGGCGGGCCATTTCGTCGACGACGGGCTGGGCGACGGTGTCGATGATCTCCTCGACGGTGCCGGCAGGCAGCCACGGCAGCGGCGAATAGGCGCCCATGCCGCCGGTGTTCGGGCCGGTGTCGCCGTTGCCGATGCGTTTGAAGTCCTGCGCCGGTGCCAGCGGAACGGTGCGCTGACCGTCGCAGAGGACGAAGAGGGAGACCTCGGGGCCGTCAAGGAAGTCCTCGATGACGACCCGGTCGGAGACCTCGAGACACGACGAGGCGTGAGCGATCGCCGCATCGAAGTCGTCGGTGACGACGACGCCCTTGCCGGCGGCCAGCCCATCGGCCTTGACCACGTGCGGGGCGCCGAACTCGCGCAGCGCCGCAGAGGCCTCAGCGGTCGAGTACGCGACCACGGTGCGCGCCGTCGGCACGTTCGCGGACTCCATGATCTCCTTCGCGAACGCCTTCGAGCCTTCGAGCACGGCGGCTTCGGCACTGGGGCCGAAGACCGGGAACGAGGCTTCGCGCAGGGCATCGGCGACACCGGCGACCAGCGGAGCCTCGGGGCCGATGACGACGAGATCGACGTCGAGGGACTCGGCCAGGGCGGTCACGGCCGCGGAATCCGAGGCATCGACCGCCTCGGTGTGGGCGATCTGCGCGATCCCGGGATTGCCGGGCGCAGCGATGACGGCGTCGACCTGGGGGTCGCGCGAGAGAGCGAGGACGAGGGCGTGTTCACGGGCGCCCGAACCGATGACAAGAACCTTCACGCCACCAGCCTAAAGGGTCGTAGGCTGGAGTGCGTGACCAGTTCGACTTTCACCCCCACCGAGGCGGCCGAGCTCGCCGTCGTCATCCGTTCCGATTTCATCGAATCCCGGCACATCGGCTCCGCCGTGGTCGTCGACCCGCACGGATCGCCGGTGCTCGGGGTCGGCGCCCCCGAGGTCCCCGTGTTCACCCGCTCGAGCCTCAAACCGCTGCAGGCGATCGCGGCGATGAGCCTCGGGGCCGAACTGCCCGGGCCCGCGGCGGCCCTGGCCGCGGCCTCGCACAAGTCCGAAGCCGGGCATGTCGAGGTGGTGTCGAACATGCTCACGGCTGCCGGGCTGAGCGTCGCCGACCTGCAGTGCCCTTCCGCCCATCCCGCAGACGGTGCCTTTCGGCGTCAGCTCCAGGACGACGCTCGGGCCGCCGGGGCCGCGGACACCGATCCGCGCTCGCCGCTGTACTTCAACTGCTCGGGCAAGCACACGGCGTTCCTCGCCGCAGCCCGCGCCATCGGTGCCGATACGTCCACCTACCTGCACCCCGACCATCCGGTGCAGCAGAGAGTCGCCGAGGTCGTCGACGCCTTCGCTTCGGAGACGCCGGCCGCCGTCGGCGTCGACGGCTGCGGGGCACCCGTATTCGCGCTCAGCCTCACCGGCCTGGCCCGGGCCGTCGGCCGAGCGGTGCGCACCGGCCACGCGCGTGCCGACGAAGGCGCCGCCTCGGCGAGGGAGGAGGACTGGACCGCCTACGAACGCGAAGCGCGCACCCTCATGGGCGCGGTCTTCGCCGACCCGTGGGCCATCGAAGGCCACGGACGACCGAACACCACGGTCATCGAGCGTCTCGGAGTCTTCGCCAAGGGCGGAGCCGAAGGCGTGATCGTCATGGCCGCGAAGTCCGGGCACTCGGTGGCGGTGAAGTGCCTCGACGGGTCCTCCCGCGCCACCGGCCTCGTCGCTCTCACCCTGCTGCAGCGGGCCGGCGCATTCGACGGGGACGACGGCGCCGCCTCGGTCAGCGAAGAGGAGATCGCTGCGACGGTCGCCGCGATCACGGACCCGGTCACGGGCGGAACGGATTCCGAGGGGCGGACGAGCGTTGTCGGACGGCTGGAGCTCGGGGAAGATGTTGCCGAGATCGGTGAGAGGAAGAGGGACTGATGGCGATTCGCAGAAGGATCGACCCGGATCAGGGGCGCAGCGCACTGGAGATGTGGTCGAAGCAGACGACGCTCGACGCCGGCACGGTGGACAGGACGACCCTGGCGACCGCCGTGCGATTCGCGCTCGAGGAGCTCGCCGCCCGCGCCGAAGGCAACAGCGTCGAAGTCCGGGTTCCGCCGTTCGGGGTCACCCAATGCATCGCCGGGCCCCGTCACACTCGCGGGACCCCGCCGAACGTCGTCGAAACCTCCGCCGAGGTGTGGCTGGACCTTGTGACCGGTCGCACGGACTTCGCGTCCGCGCTCGCCGCCGGCGGCATCGACGCCTCCGGCACACGAGCGGATCTCGGCGATCACCTTCCCCTCTTCACTCCGGCAGATCTCGAGGATCGACGATGAGCGCGCAGATCACCCAGACGACCTCCTTCATCGGCGGACGGCACGTGCCCTCGCTGATCACGTATCCGAACAGCGATCCGGCCACCGGCGGGCACCTGGGCGATGTCTCCCGCGCCGGTGCCGACGAAGTCGACCGGGCCGTCCGAGCGGCGGCGAAGGCGCAGAAGGAATGGAAGAAGTCGAGTCCGGGGCAGCGGTCCCGGCTGCTCGTGGCGACCGCGGCCGTGATCGGGGACCACCGCGACGAACTCGCGCGCCTCGAGTCCGAAGACACCGGCAAACCGCTCACCCAGGCCTACGCCGACGTCGACGTCTGCGCCCGCTACTTCGAGTTCTACGGCCACACGATCGAGTCCTACTACGGGCGCCAGATCCCCATGGCCGATGACATGCACGTCTACACCAGGCGCGAACCCTTCGGCGTCACCGGGCACATCGTCGCCTGGAACTACCCGCTGCAGCTCATCGGCCGAGCCGCCGCAACCTCGTTGGCCACAGGCAATGCCGCCGTGGCCAAACCCGCCGATGAGACACCGCGGTCGACGGTCCGGCTGGCCGAACTCATCCACTCCGTCGGCTTCCCGGCCGGAGCCTTCAACGTCGTCACCGGCCTCGGTGCCGAGGCCGGGGCGGCCCTGAGCTCGCACCCGGACGTGGCGCACCTCGGCTTCGTCGGATCGACGCAGACCGGATCGGCGATCGCCCACGCCGCGGCAGATCGGGTTGTGCCGACTGTGCTCGAACTCGGCGGGAAATCCGCGAACATCGTCTTCCCCGACGCCGACATCGACGCGGCCGTCCCGTCCCTGCTGCGCTCGATCATCCAGAACGCCGGGCAGACCTGCTCGGCCGGCTCCCGACTTCTCGTCCACCGCGACGTCCACGCCGAGGTGGTGGAGAAGATGACTGCGACCATGTCGTCGGTGACCATCGGCTACGGCCTCGACGACCCGATGCTCGGGCCCCTGATCTCGGCCGACCAGCACGAGCGGGTCCTCGGATTCCTCGCCGAGGTGGGTACCGGATCCGGGACGGCAGGTGCCGGGTCTGCGGGGTCGGGTGAGATCGTCACCGGCGGTGTTCGTCCCGAGGGCCTGGCCGATGACCTCGCCGAGGGGGCGTTCATCACCCCGACCCTCATCGATTCCGTCGACCCGCAGTCGCGGATCGCTCAAGAAGAGGTCTTCGGCCCCGTCGTCGTGACGATGCCGTTCTCCGACGAGGACGAAGCCGTGCAGTTGGCCAACGGCACCGACTACGGCCTCGTCACCGCACTGTGGACGCAGAACATCTCCCGCGCCCACCGTGTGGCCGCCGAGGTCGACGCCGGACAGATCTTCGTCAACACCTACGGAGCCGGCGGGGGAGTGGAGCTTCCCTTCGGCGGGTTCAAGAAGTCCGGGTACGGGCGCGAGAAGTCCATCGAAGCCCTTGACGAATACACGCAGACGAAGACCGTCGCCATCAAGCTGTGACGGTGTGGGTGCCCGCTGACCGGAGACCGCCGGCCGACCGGGGCGGGAACGGGGTGCGTCGATGACCTTCCCCGTGCTCGGCCTCGTCCTCCTCGCCTCGGTCGCCCACGCCCTGTGGAACCTCGCGGCGAAGTCCGTCACCGGCAAGGGCTACGCTTTCGTGCTCGCCTACCATGGGCTCTCGGCGATCCTCCTCGTCCCGATCGCGATCATCATCATCGCCTCCGGGAGTCAGCCGCTGAACTGGACGCTGGTGGGCGCTGCCGGGCTGAGCGCGGTGTTCCACATCGCCTATTCGGTGGCCCTGCAGTCCGGCTACGATCACGCGCCCTTGGGCGTCGTCTACCCGACGGCCAGGGGCACCGGGCCGGTGGTGACGATCATCATCGCCGTGGCCTTCCTCGGCGAACGTCCCACCCTCGCCGAGGCGCTCGGAGCCTTCACCGTCATCGCCGGCATCGCTGTGGTGACCATCCGTCCCCGCGGCGGAGGCAAGGCCCCCACGAGCGGATCCGGGCTGCGCCGCGGGCTCGCCTGGGGCGGGCTGATCGGGGTGTTCATCGCGTCCTACACGCTGTGGGATGACTTCGCGGTCAATCACATCAGCGACTCCCCGCTGCTCTACTTCGCCGTCTCCGAAGCCTGCGTCGGGCTCCTCATGACCGCCGGCATCGTCGGCCTGCCGGGAGGTGCGAGCCGACGTGCCGACTTCCGCAGCATCCTCCGTGAGCACAAGCGTGCCCTGGTGACCGTCGCGATCCTCTCACCGCTGGCGTATGTGCTCGTCCTCTACGCGATGCAGCAGGCCCCTGTGGCGCTCGTGGCTCCCGTGCGAGAGACCTCGATCATCGTCGGCACGCTGCTGGCCTGGTGGTTCTTCGGCGAGAAGAACGTCGTCCTCAAGCTCCTCGGAGCGCTCATCGTCGTCTCCGGCATCGGGCTCATCGCCCTCGGCTGACGACCCGGCACCCACGTCCCCGGCGCTCACCGGGTCCCGCCTCCGCTGACTCGGCAGCCACCGGCGGCACCCACCTCCCCGGCAGGTGGGCGGGACGGCGGAGCGCCGGAGCGTCCTGCACAGTGCCGTTCAGCGGCGGCGGGCGGGCTGTCGTCTCGTCACCCGCACAACCCGAACCGGGCACACGGCGTGCGAGAGCACTCCCTGCGAGGTCGAGCCCAGGACGGTCGAGACGAATCCGCCGCGACCACGGGAACCGATGACCACGAGTTCGGCGGTGTACGTGGCGGACACGAGCACCTCGGTGGCGGGGGCGTCGAAGATCGAATAGCGGACCTCGAGGTCGGGGAAGTCTCCCCGAAGGGACTCGGCGGCGGCTTCGTAGGCCTTCGCCGCCTCGTCGTACATCCTGATCAGGTGCTTCTCGCTCGGCATCCATTCGGGCGAGAGGATGTGCGTGGCCGTGACGCCGACGAGCCGCAGCGGAAGCTGGTAGACCGCCGCCTGCGAAGCGGCCGCCCGCAGCACCGGAGTGTCGGTTTCGAAGGGGTCGACGGCGGCGACGATCTCACCGGAGAAGTCCGGCCGCGCACGGATGTCCTCCGCGGCGGTTCGATGATTCTTCACCCGGACGGGATCGTCGACCGGCAGGGGAGTCGACGGCATGACCCGAGTCGGCCAAGTGCTCGGGACGACGACGGTGGGGCAGTGCGAATGCGCGGGCATCGCCAGTGCCACGGACCCGAGCAGGCGCCCGGCGAACCCGCCGCGACCGCGGGCGCCGACGACGGCGAGGTCGGCGTTCTTCGAATGCTCGACCATGACCCCTGAGGCGTCGCCGGGAACGATCGTCGTCGACACGGGGACTCCGGATTCGGTGACCGTGGAGGCGGCCGCCTCGGCGATGGTCTCAACGGTCTTCTTCACGGCCGCATCGAAGTCGGCGGGATAGACGATATCGGCCTGGCTCATGTTGACGCCGGGGACGGCGTAGGCGGAGACGAGTCGGATCTCGGCGGAGGTCTTCTGCGCGTGAGCGATTGCCCACTGCAGTGCGCAGTCCGCATTATCGGAACCGTCGATGCCGACGATGATCGTGTGTGCCATGTCTGAACCCCTGTCTGCTGTGACCGTCCAACTGGATGTGTTCAGTTTATGGGAACCGGCATGAGACTGCCTGGGAGGAGGCTCAGGGTGACTCGACTAGAATGTTCGCGACCTGTTGTGCCGGGGCCCTCTCCGGTGAACCATCGGCCGTGAGCGGCCCCCTCGCCCAAGGAGATCATGAAGGACCAGATCGACGTCGCCGTCCGCCGCAGCCCCAAGTATTCGGTGTTCATGGGCATCGGTGCGGTGCTCGGCGTCATCGTCGCGGGAGTCCTCGCGATGTTCGTCGACCCGGCGGACATGCCGATGGGCTACACCGTGGCCAAGGGGGTGGGACTCCTGCTGCTCGTCCTCGGCGTGGGCGGGCTGTTCATCGGCGGGCTCATCGCTCTCATCCTCGACTGGGCCGGCAGGAAGCGGGCGAAGGAGTTCCGGGTCGACGCGCAGATCGACATGGTCGATGACCCGAAGGAGATCGCTCGCCGTCGCATCGCCGAAGCCCGCGGTGAGGATCCGGATGCCGCAGCCGCACCGGCGGTCGAAGCCGCAGCGGATGCGGACGGCACGGTCGCGGTCGAGGGCGGAGCCGCCTCGGCGAATGCGGATGGCGCACTCGAGGTCGAGGACACGACCGACAACGGGGGAGCCGGGCGCGGACCCGCCCCCGATTCCACAGTCTGAGTCGGAGGCGGAGCTCGGTCGCGGGTGTGAGACAATTTCACTCGTGGCAAGACGAGACGGGCAGCTGACACACGAAATCGACCCCCAGGACCGCGGACCGCAGGACGAATGCGGTGTGTTCGGAGTCTGGGCCCCCGGCGAGGAAACCGCCAAACTCACCTACTTCGGGCTCTACGCCCTGCAGCACCGCGGACAGGAGTCCGCCGGCATCGCTGCCAGCAACGGCAAGCAGATCCTCATCTACCGCGATATGGGTCTGGTCTCGCAGGTGTTCCACGAACGCGATCTCGAACTCCTGCAGGGACACATCGCCGTCGGGCACACCCGGTACTCGACGACCGGAGCGCCCTCATTCGAGAATGCTCAGCCCACGCTGGGACCGACCCCGTTCGGCACCGTGGCGCTGGCCCACAACGGCAATCTGACGAACTTCGACACCCTCGAAGCCATGGCCGATTCCCGTCGCGACCACGCGACGAAGGTCGTCGAAGAGGCGACGAAGAAGACCTCGCGCACTCGTCCCTTCCGCGACTCCTCGAACGACACCTCCCTGGTCACCGAACTCTTTGCGACCGAGCAGGGAGAGAACCTCACCGAGGCGGCGCTGAGTCTGCTGCCGCACGTCGAAGGAGCGTTCTCGCTGGTCTACATGGACGAGCACACCCTCTACGCCGCCCGCGACCGGCACGGGGTCAGGCCCCTGTCGTTGGGCCGGCTGGAGAACGGGTGGGTCGTGGCCTCGGAGACCGCGGCACTCGACATCGTCGGGGCGAAGTTCGTCCGCGACGTCGAACCCGGTGAACTCATCGCCATCGACGAGGACGGGCTGCGCTCCCACCGCTTCGCCGAACCCGATCAGGCACGCTGCGTCTTCGAATACGTCTACCTCGCCCGTCCGGACAGCCTCCTGGCCGGCAAGAACGTCCACGCCGCTCGGACCCAGATGGGCCGGCAGCTGGCCGAGGAGTACCCGGTCGATGCCGACCTCGTCATCGCCACCCCCGAATCGGGCACGCCCGCGGCCGTCGGCTATGCCGAAGCCTCGGGCATTCCGTTCGGTCAGGGGCTGATGAAGAACGCCTATGTCGGACGCACCTTCATCCAGCCCTCGCAGACCCTGCGGCAGCTGGGCATCCGGCTCAAGCTCAACCCGCTGCGGGAGAACATCGAAGGCAGACGCCTCGTCGTCGTCGACGATTCGATCGTGCGCGGCAACACCCAGCGGGCGCTGGTGCGGATGCTGCGGGAGGCCGGTGCGAAGGAGATCCACGTCCGCATCTCCTCCCCGCCGGTGAAGTGGCCGTGCTTCTACGGCATCGACTTCGCCACCCGGGCCGAGCTCATCGCCAACGGGCTGACGACGAATGAGATCTGCGAGAACCTCGGCGCGGACTCACTGGGCTACATCTCCTTGGACGGCATGATCGCCGCCACCCAGCAGGAGCGCAGCCAGCTGTGCACCGCGTGCTTCTCGGGCGAATACCCGATTCCCGTCAACAACACCACTGCCGACAAAGGATGCTGAGTTGAGTTCCGACGCGAACCCGCAGGCCACCGCGCCGAAGTCCACCACCTATGCCGCCGCCGGCGTCGACGTCGAGGCCGGAGACCGCGCCGTCGAACTCATGAAAGCCGCCGTCTCGGCGACCCACAATGCCAATGTCGTGGGCGGAATGGGCGGATTCGCCGGCCTCTTCGACGTCTCCGTGCTCAAAGACTTCGACCGTCCGCTCATGGCCTCGTCGACCGACGGAGTCGGAACGAAGGTCGCCATCGCACAGGCCCTCGATAAGCACGACACCATCGGCTATGACCTCGTGGGCATGGTTGTCGACGACATCATCGTCTGCGGGGCACGGCCGCTGTTCATGACCGACTACATCGCCTGCGGCAAGGTCGTGGCCGAACGCATCGCCGACATCGTCCGCGGAATCGCCGATGCCTGCGCTTCGGCCGGAGTCGCCCTCGTCGGCGGCGAGACCGCCGAACACCCGGGTCTGCTCGGCGTCGACGAATACGATGTCGCCGGTGCCGCCACCGGCGTCGTCGAAGCCGCCGACCTGCTGGGGCCCGAGAAGGTCCGTGACGGGGATGTCCTCATCGGACTGCCGTCCTCGGGCATCCACTCCAACGGCTACTCCCTCGTGCGCCACATCATCGCCGAGGCGGGCTGGGGACTGGACCGACAGGTCGAGGAATTCGGCCGCAGCCTCGGTGAGGAACTGCTCGTTCCCACCCATGTCTACACTGGTGAACTCGCCGCCCTCTTCGACGCTCTGCCCGGTGCCGTGCACTCGGTCTCCCACGTCACCGGCGGGGGACTGTCTGCCAATGTCGCCCGTGTGCTCCCGCAGGGACTGGTGGCGAAGATGTCGCGTGCCTCGTGGGAGTTCCCAGCCGTGTTCTCCGTGCTCGGGGACCTGGGCGGAGTGCCGCAGGCCGATCGCGAACGCACGTGGAACCTCGGCGTCGGCATGGTCCTCGTCGTCGACCCGTCCGCGGTCGATGGTGTGCTGGCCGCAAGTCCCGGTGCCTGGGTGCTCGGTGATGTCACCGCCGATGACGGCGCACTGGCCTCCGAGCCCGACTACGTCCAGGGTGCGAAGGGCGTCGACGGCGGCGCCGCGATCCTGCAGTAGGTCGACGCAGCCGTCGGTGGTCCGCCGACTGTCGCGGCCGACTGGTGCGGCGCCGCCGGCCGCCTGTACGGAGCATCCCTCACCGGTGGCCTCACACCCGCGTGTTCCTCCACGCCGGTGTGAGGCCAACGGTGGGTGGTGGCCGGAACTGTAGGCGATGAGGGCAACGGTGAAGGATGCCTCGACGGGCGTCTGCCGGATTCGGCGGGCGATGACGGGGCGGGCCGCCTCCTCGGCGAGGGACTGCCCCAGCGCGGAAGTGCGTGCGCGTACGACAGAGGGCGGGAACCGAAGTCCCCGCCCTCAACGAAGTCGTTTCAGCCGCTCGCGACTGGAGTCATCCGCACTCAGTCGTCATCGTCTTCGTACTCGTCATCATCGTCGACGTTGTACTTATCGGCGTAAGCGGAGTAGTCGGGTTCGTCGTCGTACGGATCGGACGACCCAGACTTGCGCGAGTCGGCGCCCAGCTCCTGCTGGAGTCTATTAAGGTCGGTATCCGGGCTGTAGTACTTCAGCTTCCGAGCTACCTTGATCTGCTTTGCCTTTGCGCGGCCGCGACCCACTGGCGTGACCCCCTCCGTCGTCATTGGGGCTCTGGCCCCGGACTAGATCTCTGCTATGCGCTTAAATCCTACCTGTTCGTACTGGGAAGTTCCATTTTGCGAACCGACCTTGGATAGGCTGAGTCCATGGCCTACCGTCGCGATTATGTCGTCACCCTGCGGATCTTCGAACCTCTTGTCGTGCATTCCGAATTGCAAGACAGGCAGGTAGAAAGCAATCGGCAGCGGGTCGAAGAACAGATCTCCCGAGACGCCGACAAGCGCCTGATCTCCCTGCCGCCGAGCCCCGTGGCCGATTCTTTCCGCCGCACTCCCGTCTTCCTCCCGGCGTCTCAGTCATCGGACGGAGTCGATCGCTTCTGCCCCGCGCAGGAGGACATCCGCGGGTGGGAGGCCCTCGAATCGCTGGCCGAACACACCTCGAAGGCGACCCTGGATATCATCGCCCCGAAGTCGGTGCGGCGGCGGGCGGCCAGTCGCCGTGCCGAATGGCTGCAGGACGCGAAGGACACCCGCATCTTCACCCGCGTCTCGGCGTGGGATGTGCCCCCGGCCTGGTGGCTGTTCTTCTCCCTGAGCGAAGACCAGATCATCGCCGATGAAACCGAAGCAGGACTGCGTGTGTACATCCGCACGGACATCCTGGCCGCCTCGGCGCGCATGGAATGGGCCGCGGAGACGATTGCGGACAATTCGAAGGTCGTCGACATGGTCGAACAGACCTCGGCCCTGGCCGAGTGGGTCGACACCTTCGACATGAACTCGATCCTCGAGCTCGATCTCGGCGGAATGTCCGATGTGCTGTGGCCGACCGAGGCCCCCGAACTCGTCGACTCCTGGGTCACCGCGCTGAGCAACGACGATCACGAGTCCGCTGTCACCGCCTTCCAGAAGTACGCGGCCAGCTGGGAGCAGCTCAACCTCTACGCCCGCAGCTCCTGACCTCCCTTACTACCTCACGGCGGCCCAGCAACCTCGCGCCAAGTTGCTGGGCCGCCGTGAGGTAGTTCTGGGCGGATAGGATTGTCTGCGAATGATCCGCACCCGAGAGGACGAGCCCGAAGCGTATGGACGATAAGAAGCGTCGTCTCCTGACGAGACAGGACCCGGCCGCCGAGAGATCGACGGCGGGCCGGTTCGTGGGCGGCCGGGCGCACTCCGAGAACACGGGCGCGGGCAGCCCCAAGCCGCCAACTCGGGTGAAACCGCTGTCGAAGCTCGGCATCGGCTGGCGCGTCGTCGTCCCGGCTGCGGCCCTCGTCGTCCTCACGTGCGGTCAGTTCCTCAACACGAACGACTTCTTCCCACTCGGATCGCTCACCCGGTACGCCACTGCCAAAGACCTCAACGGCACCGTCGGCTCCACCTGCATCGCCGCCCAGTTCCCCGGCGAGGACGAGCCGCGTCGCCTCGGCTTCAACGCGGCGACCGTCGGCATCGAGCGCGGTGACGTCGAATCCCAACTCGACCGGGTCATCGCCCACCCCGAACTCATGCAGTCGATGGCCGATTCGTACGTGCGGCTGCACCCGCTTGAGCCGAAGCCGGAGACGATGATCCTCTGCCGGACCACCACGCAGCTGAAGAACGGCCTGAGCGTCGGCGAACCCGAAGAGACGACGCTGGCGACCTGGGAGGTCCGATGAGTCGCACCCCGACATTGACGACCACCCCCGCCGAGGCGGGACCGCGCAACCCGTTCCTGCGCTGGTTCATGCCCGAGGTCCCCCTCGCCCGAGCGGCCGTGTTCCGCGTGTTCGTCTACGTCTTCATCATCATCGATGTGCTCACCATCTCCGGTGACGTCATCGCCCACGGGTGGACGCCCGAGTTCTACCAACCACTGTGGCTGGCTCGCGTCCTCCACATTCCCGCCGTCGGCGTCCTCGGCGCGCAGCTCCTGCTGGCCGCCATCATCGTCTTCTCCCTCCTCGCCGCGGCCGGGATCGTCCAGAGAATCAGCGGTTGGGCGGTGGCGATCAGCTTCGGCGCGTGGATGTTCTACACCCAGGGCTACGGCTACGTCGCCCACGATCACATGGCGCTGGTCATCGCCGCCTTCGTCCTGCCGACGATCGGGCCCGCACGCTTCCGCGATGTCGCGACCACCTCGGCGCGGGCGGGTTGGGCGCTCAGGGTCGTTCAGATCTCGGTCGTGCTCACCTATTTCTACTCGGTGCTCATGAAGTGGGTCGCCTCCGGCAACATCACCCATTGGGCCAATGGTGCGGTGATCATCTGGGCGCTCATGCGCCGCGGGGCCGAATGGTCGAAGCCGTTCCTCGAGGTGCCCGGCCTCCTCATCGCCGCACAATGGGCGACCCTGGTCTTCGAGTTCCTCTCCCCGGTCGCCCTGTTCCTCAAAGGCCGATGGCTCTATGCGGTCGTCGCATTCTTCTGCCTCTTCCACCTCATGACCTACCTGGCGCTGGGCATCCACTTCCTGCCGACCGTCATCTGCTGGGCGGCGTTCCTGCCGCTGGAGAAACTTGTTCCGAAGCGCTTCACCGGCACCCACACCGCCTAATCAGCGGCGCCGTCGACCCGGCTGAGCGCGTCGATCACAGCACGCACCGCGACACGTTCTGCCGTGTCCGGTCGCATCACCGCAACGATCCAACGCGTCGTGCTCACCCCCGTCAGCGGCACAAGTGCCAACCCCGCATCTCGCGGCGTCGTGAACCGGGGGAGGAGCGCGACCTGGTCCGAGGAGGCGACGATCGCTTCGATGAGCCGGTTGTCCCGGATGCGTTGGACGACGTCGAGGTCGTGACCGGTGAGATGCTCGATCGAGGTGAGGATCGTGTCGAAGGGGTATCCGCGGGGCACCCCCACCCAGCGACAATCGACGACATCGTCCGGGGCCAGCTCGGCTCGATCGGCGAGCCGATGGTCGACGGCGAGGGCGACGTCGATGGGTTCGCGCGCGAGCGGAACGACGGTGAGTCCGTCGGTGCCGATGGGACGTTCGGCGACGAGGCTGTGCGCGACGACGATGTCGACATCCCGAGTCAGGCCCGCGAATTCGTGTTCGGCGAGGTCGACGTCGTCCATGCGCAGGTCGATCCCCTGGTGCTCCCGGCGCAGCCGTCGCAGGGTGTCAGGGAGGAGATAGGTGAGCGCGCTCGGCAGTCCGGTCAGGGTGATCTCTCCGACGGCCTCGCCGAGGTGGCCCTCCCACTGCGCCTGCACGCGGGCGAGCGTGCGGGCCACGTCCCGCCCGCCGTGGGCGAGCAGACGTCCCGCGGCGGTGAGCGTGAGTCCGCGTCCGGCGGGTTCGACGAGAGTGCGGCCGATATCGCGGCTGGCCTGCCGCAGCTGCTGCGAGACGGCCGAAGGGGAGCGGTGCGTGACGTCGGCGACGGCAGTGACACTGCCGTACTCGTCGAAGAGGCGCAGCAGTTCGAGATGCCTCGGATCGATGTTCATGAAGCCAGGCTACACACACGATGAAGGATCTTGCGATTGTGCTTCAGTGTGGCTGAGCCCGACAATGAGGCCATGTCTTTCAAACACTGCCTTCTGGCCGCCTCGGTGGCGGTGATGTGGGGGTTGAACTTCCTCGCGATCGACCTCTCGCTCGACCAGTTCCCGCCGTTCTTCCTCGTTGCGCTGCGCTTCGGTCTCCTCGCGCTGCCGGCGCTGCTGTTCGTGCCGAAACCGGATGTGAAGTTCCGCTGGATCGCCGGCTACGGGCTCGGCTTCGGGGTCCTGCAGTTCGCGTTCCTCTACTGGGCGATGGCCACCGGCATGCCCACCGGGCTGGCTTCGCTCGTCCTCCAAGCCTCCGGGCCCTTCACCGTGTTGCTGGGGATGACGTTCCTGCGCGAGCGGGTCCGCGCCTCACAGATGGTGTTCCTCCTCGTCGCGATGGCGGGCCTCGGCGTCGTCGGCTGGCAGCGCCTCGACTCATCGGCGAGCTTCCTGCCCTTCCTCCTCACCGTCGCCGGGGCGTTCGGGTGGGCGATCGGCAATATCTGCAATCGGCAGGCGCAGTCGGTCGAACCTGTGAAGTTCACGATGTGGATGTCGATCATCCCGCCGCTGCCGATGCTTCTCATCTCGCTCATCGTCGAAGGACCGGCCGCGATCGGCACATCGATGACGACGCTCGGCACGGCGACCGGCATGATCGGGGTCGCGGGGCTGATCTATACCGTCGTCATCGCCACGGTGCTCGGCTCCGGCATCTGGTCGTGGCTGATGTCGCGCAATCCCGCCGGTGTCGTCGCCCCGTTCTCCATGCTCGTGCCGATCGTCGGCATGAGCGCGGCCTGGCTCGTCCTCGGGGAGACCGTGACCCTTGGGGAGCTGTGCGGCGCCGTGCTTGTCATCATCGGTGTCCTCGGCGCCGGGCTGAAAGCGGCGAAGGGGGCAAGGATTCTCGCCGAGGCGGTGCCGATTGACGAGACAAACATCGAGCAGCCGCATTCCGACGTCCCCACGGGGACGTGATGACGGCAGTGGGGCAATGATGACTGCAGCGGAGCACACACCGATTTAGGGTTGTGCCCATGACCGAATCGGAGAACCGACTGCTCACCGCTGAAGAACTGCTCGCGTCCCCGCGGGGACGTTCGCTGGTGTTCACGATCGCTCGCCAAATGCCCGAAAAGATCGAACGTGAGCTCAGCGCGGACGACGGACCCCAGACAGACGCTGCGCGCGCATATGCGGAGTTCAACGAAACCGCCTTCATCGCCGCCTACCTTCAGGATCGGGCACAAGGCGCGGCTGTGGTGATGTACCAGGGGCCGGACACGTCAGAGCCGGAGGAGAATTCTGCACTCCCCGCCGACGTCGCCGAGAAGCTCGGGCACATCACACCTGTCACGCCCAGCCAAGACGACCTGGAAGACGCAATGGCCGAAGTGATCTCCGGGGCCATGTATTGGCAGCCTCCGCATGGAGCGGACATCGTGGCCGGCGCACCCGAAGTGCGGCAGGCACTCATTCCCTTCGCCGAGGCGATCCTCGCCACAGGTCTCCTCGATGATTGGTCGCGTCCCCTCGACCGGGAGAACCAATGGGCTCTGGCTTGGGACGACTCGGGCATCAAGGGCGTGCTGCCCGCTGTGTACTCCGCAGATCCTGAGAATCCTGCAGATCTTGCCGAAGTCAGTCGTGACGACATGGTTGCGCCCTTCGATGCCGACTCGGGCGTAGTGATGCCGCAGAATCTGGAGGGATGGCTGGCGTGGATGCTCACCGCCGAAACGGACTATCGCCACGACTTCGCAAAGGACCCGTTTAAGGAAGTCAGCGGCGAGTGGTGGTCGATTCCACCGTTCGGGCTCTGGACCTCGACGGACAGCTGGCCGAAGGGCACGCCCATCGGCGTCGACCTCGTCGAAGACGATGTCGGACTCGAGCGGGCCCGTGCCTGTCGACTGAAGATCCGAACCGAGGCGAGCATCTGCGAGATCCACACCCCGGACGACTGGGCGGACCTCTGCCGTCGCTATCCGCTCGACGTCACCGCGCAACGACGTCACGTATGGTTCGAAACGACCGGCCGCAAGGGCCGCTGGGTGATCCCTGACTGGTCACAAGTGGCCGAAGAGTTCGACGCCGTGCACGTCAGCCTCGCCGGATATCTGCGCACGGCCGGAGCCATCATTGACGTCGGCGATGCGAGCTTCATCGAGGACACGCCATCACGTCCGATGGCAGGTGACACGGATGAGAGGACGGTGAGTCTCATGGCCGGGTGGAACCCGGACACGACGTATTGGCTGGGCGACGTCGTCACCGGCATCGCCGAGGTGGCCGAATGGTCCTATGACGACGATGCGGATGCGTGGCGTAAAGTGCCGACTCGGTGAGCGATCGACGTCCCCGTGGGGGCTCCGTGACCGGCGCACCGAACGTCAGGGCGCCAGGCTCGGGGCCTCGTCGATGCCGAAGCGGGTCCGCAGCGCTCGGCGGGCGGCGAACCAACCGTTCATTCCGTGGACACCGGGGGCCGGCGGGGTCGCGGCCGAGCACAGGAACGCGCCGGGCACGCCGAGGCTGTAAGAGTCCCAGGTCAGGCGGGGGCGCGCCATCATCCGGTAGAAGGTCACGGCTCCCGTGGCGATGTCCCCGCCGATGTAGTTCTGGTTGTGACCGGCCATCTCGGAGGCGGGAATCGCGTTGTGCGCGACGATGCGGTCGCGGAAGCCGGGGGCGAAGCGTTCGATCTGCCGGGTGATGTACTCGGTCGGATCGAGCGGGCAGTCGAAGGGTACGTGCGCGTACGTCCACAGCGGGCGCAGGCCGCCCACCTCGCGTGATGGGTCGAAGACGGTGGGGTCCGAGACGAGGCACACGGGGTCGGCGGGCATGCGGCCCTTCATCACCTGCCCCTCGGCGGCGGCCATCTGGGCGCGAGTTCCGCCGACGTGGATCGTTCCGGCTCGGCCCACCTCGGGGTCGGTCCAGGGGACGGGACCGTCGAGGACGAAGTCGACCTTCGCTGCGGCGTTGCCCTGTTTGAACCCGCGCAGCGCACGGTCGACGTGGGCCGGCAGCAGTCCGGAGAAGATCTGCGCCGCCCCCATCGCCGAGGTGTCGAGCAGGTAGGCGTGCGCCGCAGGCAGGTCGGAGACGTGGTCGATGCGGGTGTTCGCGTGCACTCGGCCGCCGTGGGCTTCGAGATCGGCGACGAGGTGGTCGATGATTGCCTGCGAACCGCCGATGGGGGAGGGCCAGCCCCCGGCGTGGGCGACCGTGGAGAGCATCGTGGCCGTGGCGGCCGTGCCCATCGCAGGCAGCCCGCCGATCGCATGGGCGGCGACCCCGGTGAATAGGGCCTGGGTCGATTCGTGGGCGAGCGGAATGTTCCACGCGGGGCTGGCCTGCGAGAGCAGCCGCAGCCCGAACTTCACGATGTTCGCGAGCCCGGGAAGATCGCGCAGGGTTTCGGGCACCGACCGCTTGTCGCCGAGGGACAGCCAGATCGCGTCATCGACACGGTCGAGAAGCGGGGCGAAGAAACGGCGCCATTCCGGCCCCGCCTCGCCGAGGTGGTCGACCGTTTCGTCGAGATCGTGGAAAGCCAGCGCGGCGGGTCCGCCGTCGAGCGGTTGGGCGTAGGAGATCTCGGGGGTGGTCAGCTCCATCCCGCGGGCGCGCAGGTCGAAGTCGACGAAGAAGGGGCTGGCGATGGCCAGCGGGTGCACGGCCGAGCACATGTCGTGGGTGATGCCCGGGGCCAGTCCGAGGTCGAGGGTCCGGGCACCGCCGCCGATCGTCGGTTGGGCTTCGACCACCTCAACGGTGAGTCCTGCGCGAGCCAAGGTGACCGCGGCGGCCATGCCGTTCGGGCCGGATCCGACGACGACTGCATCAACACCTGTGCTCATGGGCCCAGTCTAGGGGAGCGGGGCGAACGACGGGGCTTGCCTCGTTTACGGAGTCAGCGATGCGGCCGGTGAAGGGCTCTCGGACGAAGCGAGGGCCTCGGCGAGGTATGCGGCGATGCGGTCGACGGCGGGCTGACGGCCCTCCGACTGTTCGCCGCTTTCAACGGACGGGTTGTAGTTCGTGTTCGTGTTGATGTCGTAGACGACCTGCCGGTTGTCGGCGGTCTCGATGAATTCGATGCCGGCGATTTCGATGCCGAGGTCGGTCAGGAGCGCCTCAAGTCTGCCGATGAGGGGAGTCTGGGCAGTGATGTCCTCGCGGCGGACGAACGGGCTCTGTGGAGCGGAGTCGTCAGCCCCGGCGCGGGGGATCTCGCAGGCATCGGCCGGGCACAGCTCGAAGGACCCGCCGGAGACATCGACGCGCACCGCGTAGTGGAAGCGGCCGCCGATGAACTCGGCGCGAGTGATGAACGGCTGCGCCGGCTGCACGTACTCCTGGATGAGGGTGATCCCGTCGATCGGCGCATTCGCTCCACCGGGCGCGAACTCCTCGGTGGCCGCGGCGAGCTCGGCGTGGGAGTCGAAACGGCGCACACCGAGGCCCTTGCCGCCCTGATTGTGCTTCGTGATGAACGGAGGAGTGGAGGTCGCGGCCGCCTCGGTGAGTGCTTCGGCTCCGAACGCCGCGGCGGTGCGCGGGACGTCGAATCCGCGTGCGGTCAGCTCGCGATGCTGACGGACCTTGCTCACCTCGAGCTCGTAGACGCCGCGGCCGTTGATGATCCGACGCCCGGCGGCGGCGAGCCAGTCGAGGATCGCGCGCCCATACTCCTTGACGTGCGGATCGGTGCGGGTGTGCGCCGAGGCTGACAGCCGTGACCAGAACAGACCCTGCGGAGGCTCGGCGGTGAGGTCGATCGTGGTTTCGGGCAGCAGCCACTCGACATGGGCGACACCGAGGCGGTCGAGCGCCTCCGTGAACGGGACGATCCATTCCGGATTGTCATGGATGATGTAGACCGCCGGATCGACGACGGTGGGCAGAGCATGAGAACTCATCGCGAACCTTCACTGGAGGGGGAGGGCGATGCGACTGCGAACGGCAGAAGCATCGACGGATCTGCTCAACAATCCTACGCCCTGGCGGAAATGCCACCCGCCGGTCAGGTCCTTCGCCATGTCCGTGCCGCGGCGTAGACTCGGGTCATGGCTATCGCAAAGCAGCCCGTGGTCGTGCTCGACGCTCCCGACGCCGCGGAACTCGCGGAGTTCTACGGTCGGCTCCTCGACTGGAAGGTCGCGGTCGACGAGGACGGCACCTGGGCGGAAGTCACCTCCGATTCCTGGCCCCCGCTGTGCATCCAGCAGGTCGAGGACTATCACGCCCCCAGTTGGCCCGGTCAGGCCCACCCGCAGCAGATGCATCTCGACGTCATCGTCGAAGACCTCGACGTCGCGGAGAAGGCCGTGCTCGAGATCGGTGCGGGCAAAGCGGCCGAACAGCCGGGCGAGACGTTCCGCGTCTTCCTCGACCCGGCCGGTCACCCGTTCTGCCTCTGCCGAGGATGAGAACACCGGCACCGGGGCGGCCCTACCCGGCCGTGCACGGCTGAGTCATGCGCGCGCTCGCCGCCTTCGCCGACCGGCCCGCCGTGCCGTGGGCCAACGGGGCCGGTGAGACCACCGAACTCGTCGCCCTCACGGAGTCCGCGTCTCTGACGCCGGGGCTGCGCCCATGGCGTCTGAGTATTGCCCGGTTGGACAGGACCGGCCCGTTCTCGGCTCTGCCCGGAATGGCACGCACGTTCCTCCCCACCGCCGAGGTGGTCCTCGAGATCGATGGGCGCACGCGCCGTGCGAACCCGACTCGGCCCGCGGCGTTCCACGGCGGTCAGAGCGTCAGCGTCGTCGAACTGACCGAGCACTGCTTCGCCGTCAACCTCATGGTCGCCGACCCCGCCGCCCTCATGGATGTCGACGTTGATGACGGTGACGACGCCCTCGTCGATGGCGATGACACCCTGATGATGAGCGTCGGCGCACCGATTCCCACCCAGGGCTTCCGCTTCGTGCTCACCTTGCACCCGACATCCGACCACCCACGCTTCAGTCTGTTCGCGCTCGAACCCGATGACCTCGTGCCCGAAGACTGGTCCGTTGTCGTGCTGAGCGGAGTGCACGAACCGCAGTGATGGTGCGCGGCGTCGAGCTGACCTGACAGATCAATGAGAATCGACTGTTCCCAGGGTCACATCGCCAGACATCATCCCAGGTGGTGATCGCTATGAAGCCGATCTGCCTCAGGGCTTTCCCAGCTTCGGGCGCACGGTGTCAGGATGCCCGGACGTAGCTGATCGACAATGAAGATCCACGGGCTTTTGGAGGAACATTGACGGCAGGCCACAGTGAGACGAGCAGACAGCGCGACACGAACGACGATCCGCATGTCCCGGAGCATTCTCAGACGCTGCCGATGATCACAGAAGAGGTCGCAGTCGCCCCCGCGAAGACGGCAGAGACTCCGACCCAGCATGTGAGCACTCCGGTGATTCCGCCCAACCCGGTCCGCCGCGAAACGCCTGCAGCGCCGAATACTGCGGCGCCGAATGATGTCACGGCTCCGGCGATCGTTGCCGCCCCCGCAGGGGAGAGCGCGGGCGAAGCCGAAGAGGAGAAGAAGTCCGAAGGCCGGATCTCAGCCACTCAGCTCATCGCCGGTGCCGGCGCTGCAGCGACCTCATCGGTCATCGGCGGTCAGCTCGGAGTCGCCGGAACCGTCGTCGGCGCCGGAGTCGCCAGCATCATCACGGCCCTGGCCGTCACTCTCTACGGCCGCAGCCTCGACAAAGGCAAGGAGAAGATCCAGGAAGTCAGCTCCAAGCTCGCCCCGGCCGTCAAAGCGAAGATCGCGAAGAACCCAGCGGACGCGAAAGGCGTCGTCGATCCTTCTCTCGCCGAGGATTCGGCCTTCGCCCCACCGGAACCTGCCGGTATCGACGCGAACCCGGCAGCCGCCTCGGCGAAGGAAGCGGAATCGGTCGGATATGAGGAGAACACCGGAACCGACGAGAAGCCGCGCGGCTGGTGGCAGCAGCTGCGCCGCAAGCGGGTCCTCTACCCGCTGACCATCGGCGTCGCTGCCTTCGGCATCGGACTCGGCGGCGTCGTCATGGCCGAATCCTTCACCGACGCCGACATCTCTCCGGGCACCTCGCAGATCTCACGATCGGTCTCGGGACAGTCATCGACGGGCGAAGACCCGGGCACCGGAACCTCCGATTCGGGAACCTCCGGTGAGGGCTCGGCCGGCGGCTCGGGATCCGGTCAGGACGGAAGCCAAGGCTCGACGGACAGCGGATCGGGCGGGCAGAATGCTCAGTCCACCTCGGCGGGGGAATCCGGCTCGCAGGGCACGGATACCGGTCAGGCCGACCAGGGCACAGACTCCACGACAAGCACCGGAACCGACACCGGCTCGACGACTGCCGAGGGCACCGACACGAGCAGCGGTGCGACAGGCTCCGACGGCACCGAAAGCACCGGTGGCGGCGGCGATTCCAGCGGCGGTGCGGACGGCTCGTCGAGCACCGGAGGCGGCAGCGGCAGCGGATCGTCAGGGGCAGGCGGCGGATCGGGCGGTGCGGGAACCGGCGGGTCGGCCGGCGGCTCCAGCGGTGGGTCGGGCACCTCGGCGCAGGGGTGAGCCGATCGACATCGGAAACGGGAATTTGGACAGTGCACCCTTGGTTGTGCCTGGTAGAGAACATCGCTAGGTTGAAAGTAACTCCGACAGTGCTCTGCCGAAGTCGGGAAATCGAGAACAGGTCAGCGGCGCGCTACCGGCCGTCTCGTCGCACCGGTGGAAGATGGTTCATCCGGTGGGCCGACGGCGACGGAATGCGCCCCGCGCCTGAGATCCAACGGTTGAAGGAGATGTAATGACGCAACATACAGATCACGAATACGCCGGACACGACAGCACCAAGCCGTCCACGACCGAATCCGGTAAGCCGAGGGAATCCGACGCCCATTCGCTGAGCGTGGGGGCCGACGGTCCGCTCCTGCTCCACGATGTGGCCCTGGTCGAGAAGCTCGCGCGATTCGACCGTGAGCGTGTTCCCGAGCGCAGCCCCCACGCCAAGGGCTCAGGTGCCTTCGGTGAGCTCGAAGTCACCGAGGATGTCTCCGCCTACACGAAGGCCGACTTCCTGCAGCCGGGTAAGAAGACCCCGATGCTCGCCCGCTTCTCCACCGTCGCCGGAGAGCTCGGCTCGCCGGACTCCTGGCGCGATGTGCGCGGATTCGCGCTGAAGTTCTACACCGATGAGGGCAACTTCGACATGGTGGGCAACAACACCCCCGTGTTCTTCGTCCGCGACCCCATGAAGTTCCCCGACTTCATCCACTCGCAGAAGCGTCTGCCTGACTCGGGTCTGCGCAGCAACAACATGCAGTGGGACTTCTGGTCGCTCTCGCCCGAATCCGCCCACCAGGTCTCCTACCTCATGGGACCCCGTGGTCTGCCCAAGACCTGGCGGAACATGAACGGCTACTCGTCGCACACCTACATGTGGGTCAACGCCGAAGGGGAGAAGTTCTGGGTTCAGTATCACTTCCACACCGATCAGGGTGTGGAGAACATGTCGAACGAGGAAGCCGGCAAGCTCGCCGGTGAGGATGCTGACTTCCACCGTCGCGATCTGTTCGAGGCCATCGAGCGCGGGGACTACCCGTCCTGGACCTTCTACGTCCAGATCATGCCGTACGACGAGGCCAAGGACTACCGGTTCAACCCCTTCGACCTGACGAAGACCTGGTCGAAGAAGGACTACCCGCTCATCAAGGTCGGCAAGTTCACCCTTAACCAGAACCCGTCGAACCACTTCGCACAGATCGAGCAGGCTGCCTTCAGCCCCTCGAACACTGTGCCGGGCACCGGTCTGTCTCCGGACAAGATGCTGCTGGGCCGCGTGTTCTCCTACCCGGATGCTCAGCGCAACCGGATCGGCACGAACTTCAACCAGCTGCCGGTCAACGCCCCGGTGACGAAGACGAACTCGTACGACAAGGAAGGCCAGATGGAATATCACCACTCTGGCAACGCTCCGGTCTACGCCCCGAACTCGTACGGACGTGCCTTCCAGGACGAACAGGGCCCGGTCGACAACGGCTGGGAGGCCGATGGCGAACTGGTGCGCAGCGCCTACAGCCTCCACTCCGAGGACGATGACTTCGGCCAGGCACACACCCTGGTCCGCGAGGTCTACTCCGAAGAGGAGCGCCAGGGTCTCATCGAGACCGTCGCAGGCGGACTCTCGGACGGAGTCGAAGAGCCGGTGCTGTCGAACGCCATCCAGTACTGGAAGAACATCGATGCCGAGGTCGGCGCGGCCATCGAGGCCAAGGTGAAGGGCTGAACAGCCTGAGACCTTGAGCGCCTGACCGCTCGAACATACGGCGGCCCGGATACCGAAAGCGGTATCCGGGCCGCCGTTGTCTGTCCCCAGCCAACCCCCCTAATTACTACGTGACGGCGGCCCAGCAACCTCGCGCCAGGTTGCTGGGCCGCCGTCACGTAGCAATTGGGGTTAGGATTCTTTGGCGGCGCGCTGGGCGATGCGGCCTCCGGCGAGGACCATCTCGACCTGACGAGGCGAGAGGCCGTGACGGAATTCGAAGGTCCGACCCTCCACCTCGGCGGTGACGGTTGTCCCCTCGGCCAGCTCATCACGCAGCCGACGGAATTCGAGGACATCGCCTTGGGCCAGGGTCTCGTAATCGGACTCGTCGGTGAACTCGAGAGCGAGGACTCCGAAGTTCGCGAGATTCTGCCAGTGGATCCGTGCCAACGACTTCGCCACCACCACTCGCAGGCCGAGGTAGCGGGGAGCGATGACCGCATGCTCACGCGAGGATCCCTGCCCGTAGTTCTCCCCACCGACGATGGCATGGCCTCCGTCGTGCTCGGCGGCCCGAGTGGCGTAGGTGTCATCGACTTGGATGTAGACGAACTCGGAGATCTTCGGAATGTTCGACCGGTACGGCAGAACCCGTGAACCGGCCGGCATGATCTCGTCCGTCGATACGTTGTCGCCGACCTTGAGCAGGACCTCCAGGTCGATGTCGTCGGGCAGCGGTTCGAAGTTCGGCAGGGTCGAGATGTTCGAACCCTTGACGAGCTCGACCTTCCGCGCCTCTTCCGGCTCGAGCGGTGGGACGAGCATCTTGCGGTTGGCCGAGAACTTCTCGGGCAGCCTCACCTGCGGATAGTCCATACCGAGCTCACGCGGATCGGTGATCTTGCCGGTCAGCGCTGCTGCCGCCGCGGTCTCCGGCGAACACAACCAGACCGAGTCCTCGTCGGTGCCGGAGCGACCGGGGAAGTTCCGCGGCATGGTGCGCAGACTGTTGCGCCCGACGGCCGGAGCCTGACCCATGCCGATGCAGCCCATGCACCCGGATTGGTGGATCCGAGCACCGGAGCCCACAAGTGAGGTCAGCCACCCGCCGGAGATGAGGTCGGCCAAGACCTCTCGGGAAGTGGGGTTGATGTCGAGGGAGATCTGCGAGTGGATCTGCCGGTCGGACAGCGTCTGAGCCACGACAGCGAAATCCCGGAGCCCCGGGTTCGCCGAGGAGCCGACGACGACCTGGAACACATCCTCACCGGCAACTTCACGCACCGGGGTGACATTGCCCGGCGACGAGGGAGCGGCGATGAGCGGTTCGAGCTGCGAGAGGTCGATGGAGTCCGTGAGATCGTATTCGGCCCCGGCATCGGCGACGATTCGGGTGAAGTCCTCACCGCGATCACTGGCCTCGAGATAGTCGCGGACGGCATCGTCGGCAGGGAAGACCGTGGCAGTGGCACCGAGTTCGGCACCCATATTCGCGATGACGTGCCGATCCATGGCGGTGAGGTTCTTCAGCCCGTCACCGTGGTATTCGATGATCTTGCCGGCACCGCCCTTGACCCCATGGCGGCGCAGCATCTCGAGGATGACGTCCTTGGCTGACACCCAATCGGGCAGCTCACCGGTGAGTTCGACACCCATGACCTGCGGCGCGCTGATGTAGAGGGGCTCACCGGCCATGGCCATGGCGATCTCGAGACCGCCGACGCCGATGGCCAGCATCCCCAGGGCTCCGGCGGCGCAGGTGTGCGAGTCCGAACCGATGAGTGTGGTGCCGGGGCGACCGAAGCGCGACTGGTGGACGGGATGAGAGACGCCGTTTCCGGCCGGAGAGAACCACAGCCCGAAACGCTGCGCGGCCGAGTGGAGGAACTCGTGATCCTCCGGGTTCTTCTCATCGGTCTGCAGCAGGTTGTGATCGACGTACTGCACGGACAGATCCGTGCGGATCCGGTCGAGGCCGAGCGCTTCGAGTTCGAGCATGACCAGCGTGCCCGTCGCATCCTGGGTCAGCGTCTGGTCGATGCGGATCCCGAGCTCGTTCCCCGGCGCAAGATCCCCGGACTCCAGATGTGATCGGATGAGCTTCTGCGCAACGTTCTCAGCCATCGTCAGCCTCCTTCGGCAGTATGCGATCCGCCGGGACCAGACCGGCCCGGCGGTCAATCCACGCTAGTCCTCACCCTAGGGGATCTCAAGGGGCCGCAGACCGGCAGAGTCTGTTGTCGTGTCCGCCTCAAAGCGCATACTGGAGTCATGCCGGAACTGCCCGAGATCGACGCGCTCGTGGAATTCCTGCGCCCACGACTCATCGGCGACTTCATCGAACGCGCCGATGTCGCAGAACTCAGCCTGCTCAAGACCGCCGATCCTCCGCTGGAATCCCTGCTCGGACTCGAGATCACCGGCGCGCGGAGAGTCGGCAAAGCCCTCATCGTCGATTTCGACGGGCTCCATCTCGTCTGCCGCTTCGCTCGTGCCGGCTGGCTGGCCTGGCACGATTCCGTGCCGAGGGCACCCGTGCGGATGGGCAAAGGCCCCCTCGGCCTGCGCGTGGCGCTCGCCTCGGGGGCCGGATTCGATCTCACCGAGGCGGGAACGAAGAAGAACGCGTCCGTGTCCCTCGTCCGTGACCTCGCCGAGGTGACCGCTCTTGCGCAGTCCGGTCCCGACGCTCTGACTGTCGACTCCCAGACCTTCGCCGAGGCTCTCGATGGGTCCCGCTCACACATCAAGACGATCCTCTGCGACCAATCGGCCATCGCCGGGATCGGCAATGCCTTCTCCGACGAGATCCTCCACTCCGCACAGCTCTCTCCCTTCGCCGCTGCGGAATCGGTCGATGCCTCGGCGCTGCGGGACACGATTCGCGAGGTGCTCGGCGATGCCGAAGAGGCCCTCGTGGGGCTGCAGCCGACGAAGATCAAGACCGCCAAGAAGAAGCTCATGCGGGTGCACGGCCGCACCGGCGAAACCTGCCCGGTCTGCGCAGCGACGATCGCGGAGGTCTCCTATGCGGAGAAGTCCCTGCAGTACTGTCCCGGCTGCCAGACCGGAGGGAAGAGACTGTCCGACCGTCGGATGGATCGCCTGCTCAGGTGACGAGAAGCCTCCACCGGTGAGGGCCAGTGTCCGTCGGAGGGGAATTATTCCTCCTGGTCGCATCGTTGTACCTGGTGGGCGACCTGAATGGGTAGTCGTCCATGACCGATCGAATACAGGAGCACAATGACGCAGCAGGTACAGATTCCCGGCACCGACCTCTCGATCTTCCCGATCAATCTGGGAGCGAACACCTTCGGCTGGACCGCTGACGAAGCGGAGTCTCATGCCGTGCTCGATGCCTTCACCGCCGCCGGCGGCAACTTCATCGACACCGCCGAGTCCTACCCGGCCTGGGTTCCGGGCAACACGGGCCGCGAATCCGAGACCATCATCGGCACCTGGCTGGCCGCCCGCGGCAACCGCGACAAGGTCGTCATCGCCACGAAGGTCGGTGACCACCCGGATCACAAGACACAGGATCCCGAGTACATCCGCACCGCCATCGACGCTTCGCTCGAACGACTCCAGACCGATTACGTCGACCTCTACTATGCTCACCGCGACGATGAGGTGACCCCCATCGCCGATATCGCCCGCGTCTTCGACGAGATCGTGCGCGCCGGCAAGGCACGCTACGTCGCCGTCTCGAACTACTCCCCGCAGCGGCTCGGCGAATGGCTTGCCGTCGCCGAGGAGGAGGGGCTGGCCCAACCCGTGGCCATCCAGCCGCAGTACAGCCTCGTCTTCCGGCATGAGTACGAGGCCGAGCTGGCCCCTGTCGCCATCGAGCACAAGCTCGGGGTCTTCAGCTACTTCAGCCTGGCCGCCGGCTTCCTCACCGGCAAGTACCGCACCGAGGCCGACCTCGAAGGGGCCAGCCGCGGCGGAATGGTCCAAGGCTACTTCAACGCCGAGGGCCTCAAGGCCGTCGACGAACTCGTCGCCGTGGCCGAAGCCAGAGACGCAGCCCCGGCGACCGTGGCACTGGCCTGGCTGCTGGCCAAGGGCGTCACCGCGCCGATCGCCTCGGCCCGCACCCCCGAACAGCTCGACGCTCTCATGTCCGCACCGAGCCTCGAGCTCACCTCGGACGAGTTCTCCCGCCTCGACGCGGCCTCAGCGACTTTCGCCTGAGTCGAAGAGCTCCTCGCTCACCCCGTGGGCGCGCAGAATCACCTCGGCGATCTCCGTGAGGAATTCGCCCGTCGGTCTGCGCTCCGCAGCCGGTGTGCGCACGCGCTGGACCAGCGCCTCGGTGATCCCTCCGACGAGGACGAGGCTTGTGAGGTCCAGCGCGTTCTCATGTCCCCGCCGGTCGCGACCGGCGGGCAGACCATAGATGGGGAGCACGCGTTCGACGGCAGAATCCACGGATGCGGCGAGCAGAAGCATCGTCTCCCTCCTCCGTTCCTCGAGAGACTCGCTGACGCCGACGGCCTCGACCTCGAGGACTCGAGCCTTGCGCTCGTCGTCGAGCATGGGCATGAGCGCCGCTGAGACGATGTGCACTCCCGCTTCGAGGAGCGTGACTCCCTGTGGAACCGAGATGGCGGCCAATGCCGCAGTGATCTCCTCGTTGAGCACGATGTAGAGACGCTCGAGCAACGGCTCCTGCGCGGAGAAGAGCTCATAGAACGAACGGCTCGAGACCCCGGATTCCTGACACAGCGCCTGCACACTCGTATGGCGGAAGCCGACCGTCCCGTAGAGCTCGAGCGCGGCGTCAAGGAGCCTGTCACGCCGAGCTTCGTCGCGCTCGGCACGAGAGGTCCCGCGCCACAGGCCAGGGGCCGGGGCGGAAGCGGTCTCGTCGAAGTTCATTACCCCAGTGTAGTGAAAATTATGATTTTCAATGGCATGATGTGTGACATGCCTTACACAGTCAGACAGAAGGATCGCGCTCCTGCGATCACCGAACCGATCCCGGCCGACCCGACGCTGCCGTCGGTCTGCGTCATCGGCGCCGGCCCCTCGGGCCTTTCCGCGGCCAAGGCCCTCTACACCGCCGGAGTCCCCTTCGACTGCTTCGAGAAGGGCAGCGCCTTCGGCGGCAACTGGCTCTTCGACAACCCCAACGGTGTCAGTGCCTGCTACGAGACGCTGCAGATCAACACCTCATGCCCGCGCATGGCCTTCTCGGATTTCCCGATGCCGGAGTCCTATCCGGCCTATGCCAGCCATGACCAGGTCCACGCCTACTTCCGCGACTACGTCGACCACTTCGGATTCGGCCATACGATCACCTATGACACCGAGGTCCTCGATGTCAGACGAGACGGCCGCCGGTGGGCCGTCGACATCGAATCCGCAGGAGTGCGCGAGACGCGCACCTATGATGCGGTGATGGTGGCCAACGGCCACCACTGGGATGCCAGATGGCCGGAACCGGCCTACCCGGGGCAGTTCGACGGCGAACAGATCCACGCCCACGATTATCGCAGCGGAGACCAGCTGGACGATCGCGACATCGTCGTCGTAGGGGCAGGGAACTCGGCGATGGACATCGCCGTCGAAGGATCCCACCGGGCGCGCAACGTCACCCTCTCCATCCGCCGCGGACAGTGGGTGATGAAGAAGACGGTGTTCGGCGCCGCCACTGACCAGGTCGCTCTGCCCGGATGGGTGCCCTGGTGGGTGACCAGCGCGAGGCTGCGCCTCGGCGCGCTCCTCTCGGGCGGACTGAAGAAGTACGGGCTGCCGAAGCCGCCGCACTCACCGGGCCAATCGCATCCGGTGCAGTCGGACGCGATCCGGGACCGCCTCGGTGCAGGTGCCATCACGGTCCGGCCCGGGATCGAACGGCTCGAGAAGGACCGGGTGGTGTTCACCGACGGTTCTTCGGCCACAGCCGATCTCATCGTCTGGGCCACGGGCTACCGGGTGAGCTTCCCCTTCTTCGACCCCGGTCTCATCTCCGCCGAGAACAACGATCTTCCCCTGTGGAAGAGGATGGTCCACCCGGATCGGCCGGGACTGTTCTTCATCGGTCTCCTCCAGCCGGTCGGCGCGGTGATGCCGCTGGCGCAGGCTCAGTCCGAGCTCGTCGTGAAGGTTCTCACCGGAGAATGTGAACTGCCGAGCCGCAGGGACATGGTCAAGACGATGCACGACGACGATCAGCGGAACAAACGCCAGTTCTACGACTCTCCCCGCCATACGATGCAGGTCGACTTCGACCACTACCTGTGGGACCTGAAGCGGGAGATGCGCAGAGGGAAGGTGGCCGCGTGAACAGGCGGAAGACCCCAGATATCAGAGTCGTTGCGGTCACCGGGGGAGCGCGTGGCATCGGTGCGGAGATCGCGACCGCCTTCAGGGCGACCGGAGCCGAGGTTGCGATCGGCGACACCGATCGACAGGCGGCCGAACAGACCGCTCGCGAATCCGATGTGCACGCCTACTCCCTCGACGTCACTGACCCCGCATCCATTGAGGACTTCCTCGGGCAGGTGCGCGGCGACCTCGGCCCCATCGACGTCTTCGTCAGCAACGCCGGACTCATGTGGGTCGGTCCCTTCGCCGAGGAGCCGCATTCGGCCGCACGTGCCCAGGTCGAGGTCAACCTCCTCGGCGTGATCAACGGAATCAAGGCGGTGGCACCGGCCATGGTCGCTCGCGGGCGCGGTCATCTCATCACCGTGGCCTCGGCGGCATCGATCCTGCCGACGCCGGGTGAGGCGAGCTATGCGGCGACGAAGCACGGGGTCCTCGGCTATCTCAAGGCCGTGCGTGCCGAGCTGCGCGGCCGCGGTGTGCAGATCACGGCGATTATGCCCGGAGTCGTCGACACCGCCCTTGGGGCGGGCACGTCGAGCGGTGCGGCGAAGCTGCTCAGTCCCGCCGAGGTGGCCGCGGCCGTGGTCAAGTCAGCCTTCCGCCCCCGCTTCGAAGTCACTCTGCCCGGTTTCATCGGACCGGCCGTGCGAGTGGCCGGACTCCTGCCCACCGGGCTGAGGGACCGCCTCTTCGGCGCGCTGGTGCCCGACCAGGTTGCGCAGGTGCGGCCGGAAGAGCGTCGCGGCTATGAGCGGAGTTTCACTCTTCCGGAGCGGTGATCCCCTCCGGCGCTGACCCGACGAGGACGGCGGCGGCGCGTTCGGCGATCATGATCGTCGGGGCGTTCGTATTGCCGGTGGGCACAAGCGGCATGATCGAGGCATCCGCGATGCGCAGCCCCTCGAGCCCGCGGACCTTGAACGACGTCGGATCGACGACGGCGGACTCATCCTGGCCCATCCGGCACGTGCCGACCTGGTGGTGGTAGGTCACGACCGAGCCGCGGACGTAGTCCTCGAGGTCCTCATCGGCGACCTCGGGGCCGGGGTAGATCTCGGTCGGCTGCCACGGTGCCAGAGCCTCGGTCCGCCCGATCTGCCGGCACTGCCTGACCGAGGCGACGAGCGCGTCGACATCGGCTTGTGCGGAGAGCACATTCGGGTTGATGATGATCGCATCCTGCGGATTCGGTCCGCTCAGCGTCACCTCGCCGCGGCTCTCGGGCCGGACCAGTCCGCCCTGGAGGGTGAAGGCCCCTCCCGGCCCGGGCCCCGACTGCACCTGAGGGGCGGAATCCTGGGCGTACATCGGCACGGAGAAGAAGAGCGGCTGAGTGTCGGGGACGGGCAGTTCGGGTCGGGACTTCCAGAACAGATGCACCTCGGCGGGGGCGACCTCACCCATCGGCACCTCTGTCTCGCCGGTGGAGAAGATGACGGGGGACAGCCAATGGTCCTGGAGGTTCTTGCCGACCCCGGGCAGGTCATGGATGGGCTCGACCTCGACGGCGCGCAGCTCCTCGGCCGGTCCGACGCCTGAGCGCAGGAGCAGCTCCGGTGAAGCCAGGGCGCCGGAGGTGAGGATGACTTCATCGGCGGTGAGTTCACCCGTGCGACCGCGGAGGTCCACCTCGACGCCGGTGACCTGCTTGGTTTCGTCGATGAGCAGCCTGCGGGCATGAGTTGAGGTGAGCACCGTGAGATTGCCGTCGCCGAGGCGGGGCTTGAGGTAGGCCCGCCACGTGTTCAGGCGTTTGCCCTCGCGGACATTGAGCTGGATCCGGGAGATGCCTTCGACGCTGCCGGAGTTGTAGTCGGGGTTATAGCTCAGGCCCGCCTGTTCGCCGGCGACGACCATATCCTCCTGGAGCGGGTTGCGCTCGTAGTCGATGCGCACGTCCAAGGGGCCCTCGGCGCCGCGGGTCTCGGTGACCTCGCCGTCATAGTTCTCGATCGCGCGGAACACCGGCGAGACCTCGTCCCAGGACCAGCCTGGGCAGCCGGAATCGACCCACTGCTCGTAGTCCCAGGCATCACCGCGAACCCAGATCACGGCATTGAGGGCATTGGATCCGCCGAGGACCTTACCGCGCGGCAGATGGATCCTGCGGTTCATCGCCCCAGGCTGCGGGACCGTGTAGTAGTCCCAGTCCTGCGCGGAGTGCCAGATGAGTCCGAGGTTGTTGAGGTGATCGATGTTCGGGTTCGTCTCATCCCCGCCTGCTTCAATCAGGCACACACTCTTACCGGCGTCGATGAGCCTGCGGGTGATCACGCACCCGGAGGATCCAGCGCCGATGACGATGTAGTCGAAGTGCTCGGTGGGCAGTTCGGTCGGGAACGCGGAGGGCTCGCCGGTCGTCGCGGCGGCGCTGCCTGCGGTGCTGTCGGTAGTCATGGCCTCAGGCTAGTGAGGCGCGTCACGGTGCGGGAAGAGTCCGCCTGTCTGGGTGCACGCAGAGGCAAGCAATTCGGCCGGACCTGCGTGGAAAGTCAAGAAACCTCCTCGGCGGGCCCAGACGGATTTGACGGCGCCGCTCTCTGCAGTATGCGGACCGAATGGTCGGTAATTCCCGGGATGGTGGTGACTCTCCGTTTCGGTGGGGATAGAGTGGCCGCACAGAGGTCGCCGCCGCTGAGGTCGGCGAACGTTCGCTTTCGTGAAGGACGAAGATGTTACTTGAGGGCACAGCGTCTGACTTCGACAGTTGGCAGAGCCTGGTTTCGGGCTCGTTCGTTCCGCTGGACACCGAGCCCCAGCGTCGAGGCGGTTTCAATGGGCGCATCAGCGCGCGGGACTACGATTCCGTCGTCATGTCCTATATCAATGCCAATCCTCATGCAGTGCTGCGCACGCCTGGGCTGATCTCGCAGGGGGCTTCCGCGCAGGACACGGCTGGGCCAGCTTCGAGCTACTATAAGGTCTCACTTCAGCTCCAAGGTTACGGACTGCTGATTCAGGACGGCCGAGAGATGGCGCTGTCGCCGGGATCGCTGGCGATCTACGACACCTCCCGCCCCTATACGCTCAGCTTCGACAGCGACTTCTCTTCCTATGTGATGATGTTCCCGCAAGCGCGGGTCAACCTGCCCCGAGGCACCGTCGAGCAGCTCACCGCCACTCCGATCGGCGCGGATCACCAGCTCGGCGGGCTCGCCGCACAGCTCATCACCCAGGCCGGCGCAATGCTGCCGACCCTGAGCCGGTCGGTCAGCGTGCGATTGGCCGGAAATGTCGTCGACCTGCTCACGACCGTGATGGCCGATGAGCTCTCAGAGGCAGGGGACGGACCCGATGAACGACAGCGGCTCTGGTCCGATATCACTGCCTATATCGAAGCGAATCTTGCCGACCCGCAACTCTCGCCCTCGACCATAGCCGCCGCGCACTTCATCTCAGTGCGGACCCTGCATCAGATCTTCGAAGGCAGCGGGGAGACGGTCGCCGGCGACATCCGTCGGCGCCGAATCGAGCGCTGCCGCCAAGATCTTGCCGATCCGCTTCAGCGTCAGGTCCCGGTTGCGGCGATCGGCGCTCGTTGGGGGCTTGGCGATCCCGCCCACTTCTCCAGGCTCTTCCGCGGTGCCGTGGGCCAGCCTCCGGCGGGATATCGACGAAGCACCCTGGGCTCTTCTGCAGGCTGAGCGAAGAGGGTGAATGGGCCGGTGCGCCGATCGTCAACAACGGTGCCCCCAAAGCCAAGACGCACATCGGTCTCGCGAGTCATGCTGGCAGTACATCCATTCCTGTTAGGCGGATCACATGAGCATTCTTGAAGTGACCTGCTCACCTCGGCCCTCTGTCCGAGCAACTGACATAAGGAGAAACATGACCACCGAGCTCACGACCACCGCCGCCCTGCTGGCCGCGATCGACGACCCCAGCGGACGCGAGATCCACGACCCCGCCACCGGTGAGGTCGTCGGCCGCACCCGTGAAGGCAGCCCCGCCGACATCGATGCCGCGGTCGCAGCCGCCCGCAGCGCCCAGCCCGGCTGGGCCGCGAAGTCCTCGCAGGAGCGCAGCGACCTGCTCAACCGGGCCGCCGATGCCATCGAATCCTCCGCCGAGGCGCTGGCCGAACTGCTCTCCCGCGAACAGGGCAAACCGCTCAACGGTCCCAACGCCCGCTTCGAGGTCGGCGCCTGTGCCGCCTGGCTGCGAGCCAATGCCGCCTTCGAACTCGAGCCCGAGGTCCTCGTCGACGATGAGGAGACCCATGCGGAGCTCCATTACGAACCGGTCGGCGTCGTCGGGGCCGTCGGCCCCTGGAACTGGCCGATGATGATCTCCGTGTGGCAGTTCGCCCCCTCGCTGAAGATGGGCAACACCGTCGTGCTCAAACCCTCGGAATACACTCCGCTGTCCGTGCAGGCGCTCGTGGCCGTGGTCAATCAGGTGCTGCCGGCCGATGTGCTCTCCATCGTCCCCGGCGACGGGAAGGTCGGAGCGGCGCTGACCGATCACGCCGATGTCGACAAGATCATGTTCACCGGCTCGACGAAGACCGGTCAGGCGATCATGCGCTCAGCGGCAGACAGCCTGGCGCGCATCACTTTGGAACTCGGCGGCAACGACGCGGGCATCGTGCTCGCCGATGCCGATCCGGCGGCGATCGCCGGCGACCTGTTCTGGGGCGCGTTCATCAACACCGGGCAGACCTGTGCGGCAATGAAGCGTCTCTATGTGCCCGAATCCCTCTACGACCAGGTCTGCGATGCCCTCGTTGAGGTGGCCGGACAGTCGCCGATGGGTGTGGGCCTGGAAGAGGAGAACGTCCTCGGCCCCCTGCAGAACAAGCAGCAGTACGATATCGTCGCCAGGCTCGTGCAGGCGGCGAAGGACGGGGGAGCGCGGGTGCTCATGGGAGGCGACCCCGTGGACGATCAGCCCGGCTACTTCTACCCCACGACGCTGGTCGCTGACATCGACAACGACAATCCGCTGGTTGCCGAGGAGCAGTTCGGGCCGGTGCTGCCGATCATCAAATACACCGATCTGGAGCAGGCCATCGAATGGGCCAACGGGCTCGACGTCGGACTCGGTTCCTCGGTGTGGGGCACCGACCTCGATGCCTGCCGGAACGTCGCGGCTCGTCTTGAGGCGGGATCGACGTGGATCAACAAGCACGGCGCCGTCGACCCGCGGATCCCCTTCGGTGGAGTGAAGAAGTCCGGGTTCGGGCTCGAATTCGGACTCGAAGGACTCAAGCAGGTCAGCGTCCCGCACGTCATCAGCTGGTGAGGACCGACTGCTTTGCGGCGGCTGCCGCGGGCACGACCTCACGGACGATCTCCAGTGTCCTGGCCAACGCCATCGACGGGTTATTGCAGCGCCAGCCGAGGGCGAGGGTGAAGGCATCTCCGCCCTCGGCGAGTTCGACATAGCGGACGCCGTCGATGCGGATGTGGTCCGATGAGGCGACGACGATAGCCACACCCACCTGTGCTCCGACCAAGGCCAGCAGGCTGTAGGGGTCCGGTGCCTCCTGCACGACGTGCGGGAGGAAACCGGCCTCGTCGGCCAGCCGCATCATCACCTCCCTGACCTGGGAGCCGTGTGCCGGGGCATAGGAAATGAAGGGCTCATCAGCGAGATCGGCCATGGAGACCTGATCCGCATCGGCCAGCGGGTGGGTGATCGGAACTGCGGCCATCACGGTCTCCCGGCGGATGACGTGGACTGCCACGCCGGTCGGGGCCGGAGGGCTGACGACGGCGAGGTCCATGTCTCCGTCTCGCAGCGCCTGAGCGGCCTGTCCGCAGTACATCTGCGGATTGAGTTCGAGGCTGATGCCCGGCTGTCTGGCGGCCACCTCACGGGCGATCCGGGACAGGATCGAATAGCCGCTGGTCCCACCGAAGCCGATGCGTACTCGTCCGACCGCTCCATCCTGGGCCGCGCGGGCGATGCGCGCTGCACCGTCGACCTGCGTGCGGATGGACTGTGCAGGGTCGAGCATCGCCTCGCCGGAGGCGGTGAGCCGGACTCGTCTCGTCGTGCGCTCGAAGAGCTTGACCCCGAGCTCCTTCTCCAGAGATCGGATCATCTGGCTCAGAGCTGGCTGAGCGATGTGCAGCTTCTCAGCGGCGCGTCCGAAGTGCAGCTCTTCGGCGACCGCGATGAAGGCGTTGAAATGTCTGAGCTCCACCATTTCTCTCCTGTAGACTGATAAGCGAAATCAATCAATCCACTCAATATTAGGTCTTGGACGTGATGTAATTCCACTGGCAGGCTGGAAGAACACGCCTTTCAGTCACCGAACACCCGAGGAGACCTCCATGACCGTTGCAGCCGACCCCTCCGACCTCCTCGACCTCGCAGGACTCTTCAGCGAGACCGAGCTCGAACTCCGTGACCGGGTGCGGGCCTTCGTCGATGAGCGGATCCGACCGAACATCGCCGACTGGTACGAGAACGCGGTCTTCCCGCGCGAGATCGTGGCCGAGATGGGCGAACTCGGACTGCTCGGCATGCACCTCGACGGATACGGTTGCCCGGGACGCTCCGCCGTCGAGTACGGGCTGGCGGCACTCGAGCTCGAGGCCGGGGACTCCGGACTGCGCACCTTCGTCTCCGTGCAGGGATCACTGGCGATGTCCGCGATCCACAAGTTCGGCTCGGAGGAGCAGAAGAATCGCTACCTGCCGGGCATGGCCGCAGGCGAGATCATCGGCTGCTTCGGACTGACCGAACCGACCGCGGGGTCCGATCCCGGCTCTATGGCCACCACCGCCGAACGAAACGACGATGGATCCTGGAGACTCAACGGTGCCAAGCGGTGGATCGGGTTGGCCTCGATCGCCGATGTCGCCGTGATCTGGGCAGCTACCGATGAGGGGATCCGCGGCTTTCTCGTTCCCACCGAGACGGCCGGGTTCACAGCGACCCCGATCGAGGCGAAGCTGTCGATGCGCGCCTCCATCCAGTGCGACATCGAACTCGATGACGTCGAACTCCCCGCCGAGGCGGTTCTGCCCGAGACCTCGGGACTCAAGGGACCCTTCTCCTGCCTCAACGAGGCCCGGTACGGAATCATGTGGGGTGCCATGGGTGCCGCCCGTGACTCCTTCGAGGTCGCACTGGACTATGCACAACAGAGGATGCAGTTCGACAAGCCGCTCGCGGCCTACCAGATCACCCAGGAGAAGCTGGTGAACATGGCCCTCGAAATCCAGAAGGGCCTCCTGATCGCCGTGCAGACGGGCCGACTCAAAGATGCCGGGACTCTCGACCCGGTGCAGATCTCGGTCGGCAAACTCAACAACTGCCGTGAAGCCATTCAGATCTGCCGCGAGGCCCGCGCCATGCTCGGCGGCAATGGCATCACGCTCGAGTACTCACCGCTGCGGCATGCCAACAACCTCGAATCCGTGCGCACCTACGAAGGCACCGACGAGGTCCACACCCTCATCCTCGGCCGTCACATCACCGGCGAGCAGGCCTTCCGGTGATTCCGGTCAAGGCACCAGTCGACGCCCACCGACCCACACCTCGGCGGGGGAGCGCAGCGCCGACAGATCTGCTTTCGGATCGGCATCGACGAGGATGAAATCGGCTCGGGAACCCTCCTCGATCCGACCACGATCATCCAGTCCGAGTGCTTCCGCAGCCGTGGTCGTGGCGGCGCGGAGCGCCTCGGCGGGGGTCATCCCGGCCTCGACGAGATAGTCGAGTTCATCGTGGAGCGAGGGTCCATGAGCCACAGGGGCGAACGGGGTTTCGTTCGCGTCGGTGCCGGCGATGACCGTGGCTCCCGCGGCGTGCATTGCCCGGACATTGTCGATTGCGATTCCCACCGCGGCATCGGCGTGCTCGCCGAGGCGGGCGTCGGCGATTGCGCGCATCATCACCACGGTGGGGCAGACGACGGTTGTCGACTCGACCATCCGTGCAATGGTGACCTCCGGCAGTCGCGAGTCGAAGGGGACATGCGTGAGGATATCGACGCCGGCCTCCAGCCCGCGCTCGAAGGCTGCGGTCGTGACAGCGTGCGCGATGGTCAGCAGGCCCCGATCACGGGCTCCGTCTACGAGGGCGCGAAGAGTCGGGACGTCGAGTGCGGGCACCTCGGTGGCTGCAGGGTCTTCGATGATGATCTTGATGACATCGGCACCGCTCTGCTCTCGCCAGTCGAGGAACCTCGTCGCGTCCTCGGGGCTGGTGACGCCGGATTCGGTGGGAAAGCCCATCATCTCGATCTGGGTGCTGCTCGGCGCCGAGGCGGCCGAACCGGCACTGAGAATCGCCGGCAGTGCGTCGTCGGCTTGAAGCTCGTGCACGAGCGAATCCGGGTGGGTGCCGAGGTCGACTACGGTGGTGAGTCCGGATCTGACCGCGTCAATCAGTCTCGAGCGCTCGGCGAGGTGGACATGGGTGTCGATGAGACCCGCGATCAGGAATCGGGACGTTGCTGTATCCGGTTCAGCTGGCGGAGTGATCGATGTGATCGTGTCGGAGAATTCGACGTCGACGAGGCGACCGCCGGACAAGTCATCGACATCGATGAGGTGGACATTGCGAACTTTCGTCATGCTCTGACCCTACGCATTCGAGATTGTGATTCGATGACAACCGCTGACGCTGTTTGATGGGTCGCCCCTCGGTGTACTCGATACTCGTCGAGGCGTTCGGTGTATCAGCGTACGCTCGTGAATCAAAGGACCCGAAAGAGATGGGCCACAGCTCTCCCGCGTTGGGGGCCGGTCCGCCAATGGTCCGTCGTCCGTGCCGACGCGCTTCTCCAATCACCCATTGAGGTTGTGGCGGATGATGAGGTCGCGTGCCAGCTCTCGATCCCGGGTGTCGAGAGCGTCGACGATCTGTTCGTGCAGTTCGAAGCGCGACTGAATGTAGTCCGGCAATTCGGTGTCGCGTGAAGCCACACTGACGGCGTGATTTTCGAGCATCCCGAGGACTCCCAGGTACATTGATCTTAGAATCCAGCTCGGCGAGGCCTCTGCGATCACGCGGTGCAGCGCCCAATTGTTGCGGACGAACTCAAGGTATTCTGCCTGCTCGATCGCCTGCTTCATTCCCGCCAGCCGTTCGCGCATTGCGGCGATGTCGGCTGCGCTGGCCGAGTCGATCGCGTCATCGATGAGCAGGGGATCGAGAGCATCACGGATGCGGATGGCATCTGTGACGGACGGTTCGGCGGTGTCGAGCGCGAGCATCGAATTCCCGAGACGAGCGAAGGCGGACTGCTCGTTGACGAATATGCCCCCACCGGGGCCGGGCTTCATCGATACGTATCCGCGCGACTGGGCCAGGGCCAGTGCCTCGTTGAAGGTGCCGACGGAGACGCCGCATTCGCGACGGAGTGCCTCCTTCGTTCCCAGCCGCGTGCCGGCGGGATGGCGCTGCGCGATCGCGATGATGGCGGCAGTCGCGATCTCAGTGCGACTCTGCGACCCGCCCCTCGCCGAGGGAGCGGGCTCTGTCAGAGCGTTGGGCCGGTCCATGTCCACCTTGTCTTTCCACGGGTCTTGATCTTCCCAGATTACCTGCTATCGTAATTCATCATAATCATTATATCTGGTTAGCTCGATGGGGAGGCATGCTGTGCAGCGGTCATTCGCATCGAGATCGACATGGACGACAAAGGAGACAGCCATGGCAGCACAGGGGATGGTCACAGAGATCGGGTATGTGTCTCTGCGCACTCGAGACCTGACAGCGTCGATCGGCAACGCCGTCGACGTCTTCGGCCTCAATGAGACGGAATCGAACGGGAAGAAGGCTTTCTTCGCGGCGCAGGGAAAGCACCACGAGCTCGTCTACACCCAGTCCGACGAAGACGCCCTCGACCACACCGGCCTCGTCGTCGAGAACTCCGATGAGCTCGACGCCATCCGCGCAAAGGTCGATCGCGGCGGATACACGATCGTGTCGGAACAGCCCATCGAAGATCACATCGAGGAAGGTTTCGCCTTCGTCGGTCCCGAAGGCTTCACATGGCAGGTCTATACCGAGAAGCTCGATTACAGCATGATCAGGACGGGAAGCTGCCAGCCCGACCGTCTCGGCCATACGAACATCCAGGTACTCGACCCTCAGGCACAGCGCGACTTCCTTCACGAAATCTTCGGCTTCGTCGTCTCCGACAACATCGGCAACCAGAACTTCTTCATGCGCTGCAACAACGACCATCACGGCATCGCCGTCTTCGGAGCCGACAAGACCGCAATCCATCATCACGCATGGCAGGCGAACAATGTCATCGACCTCGTCCGCCTCGGTGATCGTCTGGCCCGTCGCGGGGCTCGACTGGCATGGGGGCCGGTCCGGCACGGTGCCGGTGACAATGTCGCCGTCTATTACCTCGAGCCCAACGGCACCGTCATCGAGTACTACTGCGACATGGAGACGATCCGCGACAAGGAACGGCCGGAACGGTATTGGGATCCCGAGGACCTGTACTGGATCAACCAGTGGGACGGACATGTTCCCGCAGGAATCCTCGACCACGGAGTCGCACCGGTCAAGCGCTGATCACGGTCTGAACCACGCCTCCGACGACACCATCTGCAACTGAAGAACGAGAGTGAGAGAACCACATGAGAATCGCCAACTACGAATCACGCACCGTCATCCTCGTCGATGAGAAACACGGGATCGACGTGGCCGAGGCCAGCAACGGCCGATTCGGCCCTGACATCCACGCTGTCTACGACGATTGGGACGAATTCCTCGTCTGGGCAGCCGAGGCTTCCGGAGACAGCTTCGAGATCGACGAAGGGAAGCTGGGACCCTTGACGCCACGCCCTCTGCAGTCTCTGGGCATCGGACTCAACTACGACGAACACGTCACAGAGAGCGGCTTCGGTCGCCCGGAGAAGCTGCCTCCGGTCTTCCCCAAATTCCAGTCGTCGATCTCGGGTCCTTACGAAACGGTCAAGCTCGTCGAGGGCGGAAGGAACGACTGGGAGGTCGAACTCGTCATCGTCATCGGCCGCAGCGCACACCACATTGCTCAAGGCACCGGTTGGGACCATGTCGCCGGAGTCACCGTTGGACAGGACCTCTCCGAGCGGGCAACGCAGCTCGACGGGCCCGCCCCGCAGTTCGGACTGGGTAAATCCTTCCCCGGCTACTCGCCTCAGGGGCCGTGGCTGGTGACCCCCGATGAGTTCATCAATCGCGATGACCTCGCGATCTCCTGCACGCTCGACGGCGAAGAGGTCCAGAACGGTCGGACAAGCCAGATGATCTTCGATGTCCCGGCCCTGGTCGAGAAGCTCTCCCAAATCCTCACGCTTGAGCCCGGAGACGCGATCTACTCCGGCACCCCCTCAGGTGTGGGATTCACCCGTGAGCCCGAATGGCTCATCCAGCCGGGCCAGACACTCGAGTCGACGATCGAAGGCATCGGCACCATCCGCCAGGTATTCACCAGCTGAGTGAGCAGCTGGTCCATGCTCCAGGAATCACCGAGGCAAGCGGTGATTCCTGGAACCGAAAGACGAGGAAGACATGAGACCCACGAACGCAACCGCCACCGATGTCGACGTCGCCATCATCGGCGGAGGACCGGTCGGAAAGATGGCCGCTGTGATGCTCGGACGCAAAGGGCACCGAGTCACGGTCCTCGAACGCAAAGACCACAACTGCCCTCTGCCGCGGGCGGTCGCCCACGATGCTGAGATCGCCCGCATCCTGCAGAACATCGACATGCCGGTGACTTCGATGGACGACACCATCGAGCCCTATGACGACCTCTACGTGTGGGTCAATGGTGCGGATGAAACCCTCCACCTCGTCGACTGGCGCGGCTACGACTCCTCCGGCTGGAACAACGCCTACTTCTACAACCAGCCCGGCCTCGAACGCCACCTCGAACAGCGGCTTCTCGAACTGCCTGGCGTCGAACTCAGACGCGGTCAGACCGCAGTTGTCGAGGGCCAGGATGACAGGGGAGTCACGGTCGGCTTCGGTGACGAGACGATTCGCGCCCAGTACCTTCTGGCCGCCGATGGAGCCAAGAGCGGAGTCCGGAAGCAGCTGGAGATTCCGTGGACGGACTTGGGCTACTTCCACGATTGGCTCGTCGTCGACATCCTGCCGCAGGAGAACATGGAGCCTCTGACTCTGGCGAAACAGGTCGCTGATCCGCACAGACCGACGACCGTCGTCCCGGGCGGCCCCGGACGCCGGCGATGGGAATTCATGCGCCTCGAGGGTGAGACGGCCGAAGAACTCACCGCGCCCGAACGCATCTGGCAGCTGCTGGAACCCTACGGTGTCCGGCCCGACAACGCCACGATCGAACGCGGAGTCGTCTACACCTTCTCTTCGGGGTGGGCATCCCGATTCCGTGACGGGCGGATCATGCTCATCGGAGATGCGGCCCACCAGATGCCGCCATTCGCCGGTCAGGGGCTGGCCGCAGGAATCCGAGACTGTATGAATCTGTCATGGAAGCTCGACTTGGTGCTCGAGGGCAGGGCGCCCGACTCTCTCCTCGATTCGTTCGGCCCCGAACGGCAGGCACATGTCTCCGACTTCATCGACTTCTCGATCTCCTTGGGACGCATCATCTGCATCCTCGACGAGGAAGAGGCGGCCGAACGGGATCGAACGATGAAGACCGAAATGGAATCCGAAATCGAGCCGGAAGCGCCCCCGCGTCCCAGACTCGGAGCAGGAGTCCACCGCGGTGAGCTCGGTGGGTTTCTGTCGCTCCAGGGCTGGGTCGCCGCGGAAGAGTACGGGGAGACTCGTTTCGACGATATCTTCGGCGCGGGGACTCTCATGGTTCGGGACGCCGAGGCGGTGCGATCCTTGGACAGTGAACTCATCGACGGCCTGCAGGAGGTGGGGATCGCCGTGACGTGCTTCGATCCGCAGCTCGAAACCACCGAAGGCGTCCTTCGGTTTGCAGACTCGGCCGGAACCTATGGCGACTGGTTCGACGGTCTGGTCGTCAGCGCTGTTCTCATTCGCCCTGACGCCTATGTCTTCGGCGGCGCATCAGGACTCGGCGGGGCCGAAGAACTTGCTCGAGAATTTCTCGCAGCTGTCACCGACTCGGGCGTGCATCGGACCGAGGGAGCAGAAGCAGTCTGAGGCGACTGCGCATGATCCTGCTCATCGCCGCATGCACCGGTTGAGTGCGGGAGGCAGTGCACGGCTACGGATTCTTTCCGAGCTGGTTGGGAAACCCGACCCCGGTCAGCTCTTCGGACACCGTCCACAGTCGTTCGGCCGCCTCGGCGTTCTTGGCCTGGATGGAGCGTTCGACGAGCGACGGTGCACCGCGAGCACCGAAGAGGCCGCCCGGACCCACGTAGCTGTTGCCCGGGACGTCCGCGACGGCCGCGGCGAGCGTCGGCAGCACACCGTACTGTCCACTCTGCGCGACCATCCCGATGAACGCATTGCTGATCGCGCCGCGCAGCCCATTTCCCGGGGCCGCGAACAGATTCGTCCGCGCCAGACCCGGATGGGCGGCAACGGCGATGAGAGGAGAGGAGCTCTCCTTCAGACGCCTGTCGAGTTCGGAGGTGAAGAGCAGGTTCGCCAGTTTGGACTGCGCATAGGCAGGCATCGGCCGGTACCGTCTGCGCTCCCAATTGAGGTCATCGAAATCGATCGTGCCTGACCGATGGGCCAGGGACGAGAGCGTGACCACGCGATCGCGGATCTGCGGAAGCAGCAGGTTCGTGAGCGCGAAGTGACCGAGATGGTTCGTCCCCAGCTGCGATTCGAAGCCGTCGGCGGTGCGTCTGAACGGCGGAATCATGATCCCGGCGTTGTTGATGAGGATGTCGATCGGATCAGTGAAAGCTTCTGCGAACGACCGCACGGAGCCGAGATCGGCGAGGTCGAGCTCTCGGACCTCGACCTCGCCCTCCAGGGCTTCCGCCGCCGCCCGCCCCTTCTCGAGGCTGCGCACGGCCAGCACGACTCGGGCGTCCATCCCCGCCAATACGAGTGCGGCGGCATTGCCGAGTCCGCTGTTCGCTCCGGTGATGACGACGGTGCGTCCGGCCATCGAAGGGATGGTGTATTCGAGAGGCGTCGGCATATACGCCATCGTAGACGGTGCTCGTTCGGGCCCGCATGCTCCCAACGGCGTCTGATGGTGCTCGCCCGCTCCCGCCCGCTCCCGTCCGCGCCCGTCCGCTCCCGCCGCCATCCGATCGCATTCAGCGAGCCGCGTGAAGGTGGAAAATGTTAGGCTTGCCTTCGTGCCGAAGACTCCCTCAACAGGTTCGATCCTCCTCCGCAGAGCCGCCCGGCGCCGCCTCAGACTGCTTGTGTCAGGAGCCATCACTCTGTCCATGTGGCAGGTCTGCGAAGCGCTCGTTCCCGTCGCCATCGGAATCATCGTCGACCGTGCGATCATTCCCCTGTCGATTCCGGCGCTCATCCTCTCAATCATCGGCCTCGGACTGCTCTTCACGATCCTCAGCCTCGGCTACCGCTTCGGATCCCGCTTCTGCAACGCCGCCCGCGAACACGAAGCACACGCACTGCGCGTCGAGATCACGCACGCCGCCCTCACCTCGGCGACGCTGCCGGCCGACCGTGCCTCCGGTGAGGTCCTGTCCATCGCCTCGGCCGACGCGGACACCGCCGCCCAATCCTTCGCCCAGGCCGGCCGCGGCATCGCCTCCGTGCTCGGCATGGTCACCGCCTGCATCTTCCTCCTCATCGCCGACCCGGTGACCGGCCTCGTCGTGCTCATCGCCGTGCCCATCGGCCTCCTCATCGTCGCCCTCCCGGGCCGATCGGTGTCCTCGAAGGCCGCGGCACAGCTCGAAGCCGTCGCCCGGGCGGGCCGATCGGCCTCCGACCTCATGCACGGCCTGCGCGTGATCAAAGCCATGGGCGGGGAGGACTGGGCGGTGCGCCGCTATCGGAGGACCTCCGATGACGCCGCGGCTGCCGGCATCGCCACGGGGGAGAGGACCGGACGCCTGGCCGGACTCGGGGCCCTCGTGATGTCGACGGTGCTCGCCATCGTCCTCGTCGTCGCAGGGCTGCGCCTCATCGACGGACAGATGAGCGTCGGGGCACTCATCGGCATCCTCGGAATGACGGCCTTCCTCACCGAACCGATGCGCGCGCTCGCCGACATCGTCGGCCTCTTCGCTCAATCCCACGGCGCCGCCCACCGCATCGCCCGGCTGCTCAATGACATCGACACCGAGGCGGACCCCTTCGCCGAAGACGATCCCTCCGCCGAGGCGGCCCACCCCTCCGAAGCCCCCACACCGTCCCCGTCGGTCACCGTCGACGACACCGCGATCAGCGTCAGCGGGTGGGCGGTCGGCGAGGGCCGCAGCATCGACTTCACCACCGAGTTCGGATCGCTGACCTGCATCGTCACCCCCGATGCTCGGGCAGAGTCCGAACTCCTCGCGGCCCTGGCCGGCCACGCCCGCGGTGCCGGACCGGATCGGATGATCGTCTCGCCCCACACCGTCGACCTGTTCGAGGGAACGATCCGCTCGAACATCACGATGATCGTCGGCACGACCGACCACCCGGTCACCGAGGAGGTGCTCACCGCCTCGGGGACGGATGAGCTCCTCGGCTTCGTCGACGGGGGACTGGACCACCGGATCCAGGAACTCGGCGGAAACCTCTCCGGCGGCCAGCGCCAGCGTGTGGCCCTGGCCCGGGCACTCGACGCCGACCCCCGCGTCCTCGTCCTCCACGAACCGACCACCGCCGTCGATGCCGTCACCGAGGCCCGCATCTGCGCGGGAGTGTCCCGGCTGCGCCGAGAGGACGAGGCGGCAGCGACGATCATCATCACGAGCTCCCCGGCGTTCCTCGCCGCAGCCGACACCGTGGTGTTCGCACCCGCCGCAGGACCGGTGCTCATCGGCCACCATGCCGACCTCCTCACTGCCGAAGGTGCCAGCGCTGAGGCCTACCGTCAGGCGGTCACCCGATGACCGCACCGACGCAGACCACCCTGTCGATCGCCACGCGCCGTCGCTCCTTCGCTCACCTCGCCCCGCTGCTGCGCCGACGCGGCGGCTGGATCGTCCTGCTCTTCGTTGCGGGCGTGGCCAACGCCGGAGCCGGACTCGTCGGACCGTGGGCGATCGGCCGCCTCGTCGACGAACTCCCCGCCGGAGCGGGGACCGACGTGGTCTGGACCAGCGCGATCGCCGTCGCGATCGCCGGCATCGTCATGGCCGTGGGCACCTGGATCGGCGCCTGGGCTCTGGCCCACGTCGCCATGCCGGTCGTCGCCGAACTGCGCACCCAGGTCGTCGAATCCGCTCTGAGCCTCGAATCCCAGCGGGTCGAGAAGACCGGCACCGGCGACCTCGTCTCCCGCGTCGCCGACGACTCCCGCAAGATCAGCGAGGCCGCCGCCCAGGTGCTGCCGCTGGTCGTCGAATCCCTCCTCGTCGTCATCGTCTCCGCAGCCGGCCTGGCCGCCATCGACTGGCGCCTGGGCATTGTCGGCCTCGCAGCTCTGCCCATGTATTGGCTCACCCTGCGCTGGTACCTGCCCCGATCGGAACCCATCTACAAGCAGGAACGTGCCGCATTCGGCCGACGTGCCGGCCGCCTCCTCGGCGGACTCACCGGGGCGAAGACCCTGCGTGCCTACCGTGCCGAGGCCGGGGAGCTGCGCCGCATCGACTCCGCCTCCGGGGAGGCCCGCGACCTGTCGATCGATGTCTTCCGCTTCCTCACACGGGCCTTCGGCCGCAACAACCGCGCCGAGGCCGTCGTGCTCTCGCTGCTCCTCATCACCGGATTCGTCCTCGTCTGGTTCGGCGAGTCCACCGCCGGCGCCGTGACGACCGCGGCCCTGGTCTTCCACCGCCTGTTCAACCCCATCGGAGCTCTCGTCGGACTCTTCGACCAGATCCAATCCGCCGGTGCCTCGCTGACCCGCATGGTCGGCGTCATCGACGAAGCCACGACCTCGACGAGGCGGCCCATCGACCCCGGAACCGCTGACCCGGCGCTTGTGCTCGAGGATCTGTGGTTCACCTACGACGAGGACCCGAACTCGAGCAACCACGTGCTTACGGGCGTGAGCCTGCGCATCGACCCCGGAGAGGTCGTCGCCGTGGTCGGCACGACAGGCGCCGGGAAGTCGACCTTGGCGCGGATCGCGGCGGGACTGTCCGCTCCCACCCGCGGACGGGCCGCACTCGTCTTCGGCGGAGTCGCCTCGGCGGGGAAGCCTTCGCCGGACCTGACCGCACTGCCGGAGACGGTGCTGCGCGAGCACATCGCAATGGTCGCTCAAGAGGTGCACACGTTCAGCGGAACCCTGCGCGACAATGTGGCTCTGCCCGTGCCCGAGGCCGGTGATGACCAGGTGCGCTCGGCGCTCGAGGAGGTCGGTGCCGGCTGGGTGGGCACACTGCCCGCGGGCCTCGACACCGAGATCGGGGACGGCGGAACCCGGCTGACGGCGGTGCAGGAGCAGACGATCGCGTTGGCGCGACTCGCGCTCGCGGACCCCGATTTCGCCATCCTCGACGAGGCGACAGCCGAGGCCGGATCCGCCGGTGCCCATGTTCTCGAGCAGTCGGCGCGGGCGGCGCTGGCCTCACGCGGGGCACTCGTCGTGGCTCACCGCCTCAGCCAGGCAGAGACCGCGGACCGCGTGCTCGTCATGGAGCACGGACGGGTCATCGAAGAGGGCTCCCACGACGAACTCGTCGCCGCCGGCGGTCGCTACGCCGAGCTGTGGGCAGCCTGGTCGGCCTGAGCGCGCGGACCGCCGGGCCTCAGCGCAGCCCGAGGACCGTCGTGGCGATCGTGAAGTAGATGATGAGGCCGGTGGCGTCGCAGAACGTGGAGATGAAGGGATTGGAGAAGACCGCAGGGTCGGCCCCGACCTTCTTCGCGATGATCGGCATGAGACCTCCCACGGTCGCGGCCATCATGCACACCGACAGCAGCGTCAGCCCGATGACCAGACCGATCGCCCACCAGTAGACGAGCCCGGCGATGATGAAGCCCAGTGCACCGAGCACCGATCCCAGCAGCGCACCGACCCGCAGCTCCCTCCAGATGACCCTGCCGAGATCGCGGATGCGCACCTCGCCGACGGCCAAAGCGCGGGTGACCGTGGTCGCGGCCTGGTTGCCGGTGTTGCCGCCGGTTCCGGTCAGCAGCGGGATGAAGAGGGCGAGGACGACGACCTGATCGAGGCGGTCCTCATAGACCTCGAGGACCTGGACGGTGAGGATCGCGGACACGGCGAGGACGAGCAGCCAGACGATGCGGCTGCGCACCAGGCGCATGATCGTCGAAGACAGGTAGGAGCGGTCGAGCGGTTCGGTACCGGACCCGCGGGCGAAGTCCTCAGCGTCTTCCTCGTCGATGATGTCAAGGACGTCATCCATGGTGAGGATGCCGACGAGGCGGTCCTCCTGGTCGGTCACCGGCATTGCGATGAGCCGGTGGGAGAGGAACTCACGAGCGGCTTCCTCACGGTCGGTCAGCGCATGAGTGCTCAGCGAATCGCGGACGATGTCCTCGATGACGGTGTCCTCGTCGGCGGCGATGAGGTTGCGCAGCGACACCACTCCGCGCAGCACCCGACCGGGGCCGACGACGGGCAGCAGGTAGACGGTTTCGGGACCGTCGATGCGAGCGCGCACGACCTCCATCGCCTCGGCAGCGGTCCAGTCCTCGTGGATGCCGAGCACCTCGGGGGACATGTACCGACCGATCGCGGATTTCGGGTAGCCGAGGACCGCCGAGGTCATCGCCCGTTCCGTCGCCGTCAGCCCCTTCATCAGGCGGCTGGCGACCCCCGCAGGCAGTTCACCGAAGAGTTCGGCACGGTCATCGGGGTCGAGGCCGTCGACGATGTCGGCGACCTCGGGTTCACGGAGATTGCCGATGAGTTCGGCCTGGTAGGCAGGAGGCAGGTCCTCGAAGACGTCGAGCGCCTCCTCCTTCGTCAGCACCCGGAAGAGCATCGCCGACTGCAGCGGCGTGGACGTGTGGACGAGACGTCCGATCTCGGCACGCGGCACCTGCCGGGCGAGAGCGGCGATCTCATCGAGACTTCGGGGATCGATCCGGCCCGTGAGCGCGGATTCGAGTCGGTCGGCTGCCTCGGTGCTCGCTGTCATATCCGCCACGAATTCCCCCTTGTCTCGTATGGACTTCTCCGCAGTCCACCCTAGGGCATGGGCAGAGGATGAGGGAGCCTGCGTTCGACTTCGCCGTCGGGACTCTTCGGACCATGCCGAAGTGCCGCGGTCCTACGATGGAGACAACACCCGCAGATCACCGGCCACCGCGCCCGACATCGCCGCAATCTCAGCGGCGAACGCCGACGACATGCGCGTGACGACGTGTCGAAGAACGGAGCACAGCAATGACTGACCACGACGATGCCACGACGGCTTTCCAACACCTGCACCGGCCCGGGGATCCGTTCATCCTGCCGTGCGCTTGGGACGTGGCCAGCGCGCAGCTCTTCGCCGAGGCGGGCCACCGAGCCATCGGCACCACGAGTCTCGGCGTCGCCGCCGGAATCGGCGCCGCCGATGAGGACCGTGCGACCCTGGATGCGACCGTGAAACTCATCGCCGCCATCCGACGGGCATTGCCCGATCAGTTCGTGACCTGCGATTTCGAAGACGGCTACGGGGACAGTCCCGAACGCGTCGTCGATGTGCTGGGCGACAGCTTCGCCGTCGCCGGCACGACCGGGGCCGGGCTCATCGTCGATGGCATCAACATCCAGGACTCGCGGCACGGGCTCATGAGCGAACCCGCGATCCTGGCGGCCAAGGTCAGCGCCGTCAGGGACGCGTTCCCGGACCTGTTCGTCAACGCACGGATCGACACATTCTGGATCGGGCAGGACCGCCTCGGCGAGGTCCTCGACCGCATCGATGCCTACACCGACGCCGGAGCGGACGGGATCTTCGTTCCGGGGGACCTCGATCTGCCCACGATCGAGACGATCACCGGCTACAGCCGGCTTCCGGTCAACGTGCTCGCCAGTGCGCGGCACTCACGCACGGCCCTCGCCGAGGCGGGAGTGAGCCGGATCAGCACCGGATCGCTGCTCTACCGGGCGGCGATTTCGGCGGCCCTGCGCTCGCTCGATGGCCTCAACGACGACCTCCAGGCCGACACGGAAACCGTCCTGCCCTACAGGGCGTTCACCGAACTGGGCTGACTCAGTGCCTGACCGGATCCCGATGCCTCGTGCGCACAGGGGTCTGGGGAGAGGAGAGGTCAGTCCTCGTCGAAGTCATCGTCGATGACCTCGACGGAGTCGACGCCGTCATCGGCCAGTGCGTCGACATCGAGCCGGTCACCGGTGAGTTCGTCGACCTCGAAATCGTCATCGCCGTCGGAGACCATCTCATCGCCTGTCCGGTTGCCCTGTTCGGCGGCCGTGACCGGATCCGTATCGAATTCTCGGTCGAGCCCTGGTGCATCGGCCTCATCGTCCCAGCCGGCTTCGTCGATGAGGGCGTCGTCGGCACCTTCGATCCCGGAACCCACGGGGCCTTCGGCGCCGGGCTCGATGTAATCGTCGTCGGGGTTCTCCGTCATGATGTCTCCTTCGCCGGATGCGGGTCTTCCACACTAAACCCTGTCGAAACGTTCTTTCCACCGTTTCCAGTCCCACCGGGCCAGAAACTTCTCCCCGGCCTGGCGTCCCGAGGAGATGAGATCGATCTTGGCGGCCTCAGACAGGGCGAAGTCCGTGGTGCTGTGGCCGGAGGTGTCGACGAACACCGTCCGCTCGGTCACCGACGGGTCATCGATGTGTCTGCGGTCGTGAGCATTGAGCATCGTTGTCAGCAGCGACTTCGCGTACTGGTAGGTCGTGGCGTTCGGCTGCCATTGGGTCGCGGCGGTGTGCCGGGCGGAGAGCATGACGCCGAAGGTCGGCCATCGCGCCGGGCGTGAGTCCTTGCGGTCGAAGACGTCGACGGGGAAGTTCGAGAGCAGACCGCCGTCGGCGCCGAGCACCGATGTTCCGCCGGCCACGTCCTCCCGTGCGCACAGCGACCGGGGGCGGAAGAAGAACGGACTGGCTGCCGAGGCGCACACCGCCTCGGCGACGGATTGGGAGTCCGCATCGACGCCGAGCGCGTCCCGGTAGTCCCAGGGCAGGCGCAGCATGCGACCGCGTGAGACATCGGAGACGATGACGACGAGGCGATAGGACCGCTCGGGCGGGATCGCACCGTCCGGGTCGTCCAGTCGCAGGTCGCTCCAGGTGCGCACGCCCTGAGCGGCGAGTGCCTCGGCGAGGAAATCATGGAGCGCATCACCGAGATACATGCCCTTGTGCAGCAGCAGCCCCTGCACCTTGCCGAGCCAGGGCAGCAGTCGGAAAGCGGGGGAGATGTCCTCGAAAGCGGTGAAGTCCTGCTCGAGGACTCGCTGTCTGAGAGTGTCAGGGGGCAGCCCTGCCGCGGTCAGGGCACCGACGATCGCTCCGGCCGAGGTGCCGGCGATGCGGTGGAATCCGTAGCCGGCATCTGCCAGCGATTCGACGGCCCCGACGAGCCCGGGCAGCTTCGCCCCTCCGCCTTCGAGGACCAGATCGGTCGTGGCCATGGCTGCTCCTCTCCGCGCCTCACTGTCTCTATTGTGGACCGGACGCGACGCGGCGGCGGGAACTGCCAGGGGATCTGCGGTGGATTCAGCGGGCTCCGGCAGTCTGGCGCTTCCGGGCCGATCGACGCTGCCGGTCGCGTCCGTTCACACCGTTCCTGCCGGTGAAGTGGTCCATGGTCTGGTTCACGCCGAGGAAGTCCATGACCTTGTCGAAGGCCCGGGTCGGCAGCAGTCGCACACCGGGGACGAGGCGCACGAGCGACGGCATGACCAGCTGTTCGCGACCGGATTCGATCGCGTCGATGACCTGTGTGGAGACGGTGTTCTCTTCGAGGATCGGCAGCAGACGGGGGAACTTCGTCTGGACTCCGGCGAACATGCCGGTGTTGATGTAGAAGGGGCAGACGACGAGGGTGTTGACCCGGCTGCCCTCGGCGCGCAGCTCGCCGCGCAGCGATTCGGTGAAGCCGACCGCGGCCCATTTGCTTGCCGAGTAGTCGGTCTGTTTGGCCACGCCGGTCCAGCCGGCGGCGCTGGCGATGTTGACGATGGAACCGTGGTCGCGCTCCTGGATTCCGGGGAGGAATGCCTTCGTCGTCCAGTACAGTGCCAGGGTGTTGACGTCGAAGGTGCGCCGGATCGCCTCGGCATCGGCGTCGAGCAGCCTCTTGCCGGTGACGACGCCTGCGCAGTTGATGAGGATGTCGATCGGTCCGACTTCTTCGGCCGTGGCGGCGACCTGCGCGGAGTCGCCGACGTTGATGGTGAAGGCGCGGGCCCGGGTGCCCTTCGCCTCGATCTCCTGCCGGACGGTCTCGCCGTGCTCGGCCGACAGGTCCCAGATGATGACTTCGGCGGCGCCGCGGGCGGCGGCGTCGAGGGCCATGAGTCTGCCGATTCCGCTGCCGGCTCCGGTGATGAGGATACGGCTTCCGGCGATCTGTGTTCCGTGCGTCATGTCTGTGCGTCCTTGCAGTCGATGTCGATCTCTTCGGCTCCGGGTGCGGACCCGCGACCCCGCGGTGACCCACCCGATATTACTTATCAGTAAATCAGTGAGACGTGGGTCACCGCAAGGGTCCGGGGAGTCGAATCTCCGATCGCCGGGCGACGCTCAGCTCTCCGCGACGCCCTTCTGGATGAGATCCATGACCGAGGAGTCCGCGAGCGTGGTGACATCACCGACCTCACGCTTCTCGGCCACATCCTTGAGCAGGCGGCGCATGATCTTGCCCGAACGGGTCTTCGGCAGATCGGGCACGAGCATGATCGACCGCGGTGTCGCGATCGGACCGATCGAGGACCGCACGTGGCCGCGCAGCTCGGCGACGATGTCGTCCCCGCCGTCGGAGGCGCTCTCGCGGAGGATGACGAACGCTTCGATCGCCTGCCCCGTCATCTCGTCGCTCGCCCCGACCACGGCCGCCTCGGCGACCTTCGGATGGGCGACGAGCGCGGATTCGATCTCCGCGGTCGACATCCGGTGCCCGGAGACATTGAGGACGTCGTCGACCCGGCCGAGCACCCAGTAGTCGCCGTCGCGGTCGATCTTCGCACCGTCGCCGGCGAAATAGACGTCCGGGTACTGCGACCAGTAGGTCTTCTTGAACCGCTCCTCGTCTCCCCACAGGGTGCGCAGCATCGACGGCCACGGCTCCTTGATGACGAGGTAGCCGCCGTTTCCGGGCTCGACCGAATTGCCCGCATCGTCGAAGACATCGGCGACGATGCCCGGCAGCGGACGCATGGCTGCACCCGGCTTCGTCGCGGTGACTCCCGGCAGGGGACTGATGAGGATGCTGCCGTTCTCCGTCTGCCACCAGGTGTCGACGACCGGGCATCGGTCGCCGCCGATGTGCTCGCGGTACCACATCCAGGCTTCGGGGTTGATCGGTTCGCCGACGCTGCCGAGCAGCCGCAGGCTGGTGAGGTCGAACTTCGCGGGGATGTCGCGTCCCCACTTCATGAATGAGCGGATCGCCGTCGGCGCGCAGTAGAGGATGGAGACCTTGTACTTCTCGACGATCTCCCACCAGCGCCCGCGATGGGGCGTGTCCGGGGTGCCTTCATAGAGCACCGAGGTGGCCCCATTCGCCAGCGGTCCGTAGACGATGTACGAATGGCCGGTCACCCAGCCGATGTCCGCGGCCGTCCAATAGACGTCGGATTCCGGTTTGATGTCGAAGACCGCCCAATGGGTGAACGAGGTTCCGACGAGGTACCCGCCCGTGGTGTGCAGGATTCCCTTGGGCTTACCGGTCGTGCCCGAGGAGTACATGACGTAGAGCGGATGCTCGGAGTCGAAGGCCTCGGGCGTGTGGGTCTCCGACTGCCGGTCGACGACCTCGTGCCACCACAGATCCCGGTCGTCGTTCCAGGCCACGTCCTGGCCGGTGCGCCGGACGACGAGGACGTTGCGCACTTCGGGGCAGTCCTCCATCGCCTCGTCGACGACGGACTTGAGTGCCGAGGGCTTGCCCTTGCGATACCCGCCGTCGGAGGTGATGACGAATTCGACGCCGCAGTCCTTGACGCGGTCGGCGATCGCCGAGGAGGAGAAGCCGCCGAAGATCACGGTGTGCGGGGCGCCGAGGCGGGCGCACGCGAGCATCGCGAACACCGTTTCGGGGATCATCGGCATATAGATGGCGACCCGGTCCCCGGTCTTCACACCGAGCTCGGTCAGCGCATTGGCGGCCTTCGAGACTTCGCGGAGCAGATCCGAGTAGGTGATCGTGCGGGTGTCTCCGGACTCGCCTTCGAAGTAGTAGGCGACGCGATCGCCGAGCCCGTTCTCCACATGGCGGTCCACGCAGTTGTAGGCGGCATTGAGCCTGCCGCCGACGAACCACTTGGCGAAGGGTTTGTCCGACCAGTCGAGGACCGTGTCGAAGGGGGTGTCCCAGGTGATCCGCTTCGCCTGTTCGGCCCAGTAGCCGAGGCGATCGGCGGCCGCCTTGTCGTACTCTTCGGCTCCGACATTCGCCTGTGCTGCGAATTCGGCCGGCGGATCGAATCTCCGCCCCTCGTAGCTCAGCTCTTCGATGCTCGGGTTGGTGGCCATCGGCTGCTCCTTTCGCGAAGCTTCACTGCGTCGTGATTCGCGGATGCGAACGTGTTTTCAACGTACTCCAGTTGGCGGTGAAATCAAGGGGGCCGTGTGACGGGGGATCAGAGTCGGGAAGCGTCGGGCCACCGCAGCGGCGTGGTCTCCCAGTAGGTGCCGCACCGCCACACCCACTCCAGGGGACCGTAGCGGAAATGACGCAGCCAGAGGGTGGAGAGCGCACACTGGGCGATGATGATGACCGCCCAGATCCCGAGACCTGCCGGGGCGGAGATGTATCCGAGTGAGGTCAGCGGCGGGAGGACGAGCACGCAGATCACGGTCTGACCCAGATAGTTCGAAAACGCCATCCGTCCGTACAGGCGCAGAAAGCTCAGGCCTTTCGCGCCGAGGCGGGTGTGCAGGAGAAGGATCAGACCGGTGACGTACATGAAGCCGGGGACCATCGCGGTGCGGAAGGCGATCTCGTGAGCATCGGAGGATCCGACGCCGGTGTTGCCGGTCCAGATCCAGAGCGGAATCGAACCGATGAGGCCGAGGGCGAAGATGCCGGTGACATAGGCTCGGGGCGGTGAGGAGAACAGGCCGAGACCCGCCAGCCAGAATCCGAGCACCATGTGTCCGAAGGTCCGAGCAAAGGACAGCAGCGGCAGCAGCAGGGGCGGAAGGTGGAGATCGACTCCGCCCGCACTCGAGACCAGCTGCAGCACGTCGGGGACGATCGCGGTCACCACGCCGAGAGTCACGAAGGACCACCTCGGCAGCAGGGTCAGCGGCAGAAGAATGAGGGCGAGGACCCCGTAGGAAGCCAGCACGTCGATGCCGCCGAGGGCAGAGTTGATCACCCCGGCGATGATGAGGATGAGCATCCGGCGCACGTAGACCCACGTCGATCGGCCCTTCGCTCGCAGCCGCGTGAGGAATATGTGGACACCGGTGCCGAAGAGGAAGGCGAAGACGAAATGGAACTTGCCCAGGGCGACATCATCGACGACCTGCCAGATCGTCGCATCGGTGCCGACCGGTTCGTCTGCCTGACCGGCCTGAGACAGGAAGTAGCGGATGTTGATGAGCAGAATTCCTGCGATGGCGATGCCGCGGATGACGTCGATCGAGACGATGCGGTCAGCCGGGCCGGATTGCTGCGTCCGGTCGGTGTGCGTGTCCGGGGGCGGGTGCGACTGTTCGTGGCTCACGCCGGGCCACGCTATCAGACAAGGTCTGTTGCCGATCAGAAGTGGCGAGCAGCGTGAGTCGCGTTTCGGATACGCGAAAACCCCCGCCGCAGCAGGGGTTTTGCTTGGTGGCTCCGACCGGCGTCGATCCGGTGACCTTTCGATTTTCAGTCGAACGCTCTACCAACTGAGCTACAGAGCCGAATTGCCGACATGCGCAAAGTATGTCGAGAGAAACAAAGGCTCTTCCGAAGAAGAGCCTTTGTGCTCCGCGACCCTGACCGGACTCGAACCGGCGACCTCCGCCGTGACAGGGCGGCGCGCTAACCAACTGCGCTACAGGGCCAAACTGATGTGACCAGTGTATCTGTTGTGGTGTCGGACTTTCCAATCCTACACCGTACCCCCAACGGGATTCGAACCCGTGTCGCCGCCGTGAAAGGGCGGTGTCCTAGGCCTCTAGACGATGGGGGCCTAGTTTGTCCTCGGATTCCCCGTGGGCAACGACGTTAAGCTTATCCCACCCGATTCGCGGAATGCAAAACGAAACAGAGTGTCCTCCGTCACAGGGGGAGGCGGTGGTTTCGCCCCCGGTGGTCAGCCGCCTCGGCGAGGGGATTCAGCCCTCCGGCTCTTCGCGCGAAACTCCCGCCGCAGCTGGACGAAGCCGGCGACCATGACGATGAGGCCCAGGGTGAGGAACAGGATGCGCGGCCAACCGCCGAAGTCATCGAAGAGCATGTTCGGGAGGGTGAAGGCGAAGACGGCGCCGATGAAGTACCAGACCGAGGTCGGAGACTGCGGGTCCGTCTCCCTGCGTGTGCGCGCGTGGTGATTGCTGGTGGTCATCGTTGGTCCTCTCCGAGGGTCGAAATCCGAGGGTCGAAAATGCGGCCGCCTCCACCCTAGCCTCGGGATTTCATGATTAGGGGCGTCCAGGTCCCGGACAGAGAGAAGAAAAGTGCTCCTGACCAGGGATAATGATGTTTGCGACGACATCAATATTCTCTGGAAAAGGAGCACTCTCAGAG
>NZ_JBNBZD010000017.1:0-75724 GCF_049804075.1 Brevibacterium sp. FAM 24630 | reverse complement strand
ACTCTGAGAGTGCTCCTTTTCCAGAGAATATTGATGTCGTCGCAAACATCATTATCCCTGGTCAGGAGCACTTTTCTTCTCTCTGTCCGGGACCTGGACGCCCCTAATCATGAAATCCCGAGGCTAGGTCGCAGATCATTGATACGGATGAGTTCGACCTTCGCCATAAACTGGGGAAAGTCGAGAGAGCCTACCTCAAGCAGTTCACATCAGGGCGCAAGAATCGTACGAAGATAGGCACGCTCACAAAGAAGGTTGACTCCCTCTCGTCAGAGGTGGAGTCACTCTCATCAGAAGTGCAGTCACTCACTCAGCGGAACGCAGAACTTCAGACAGAGATCAATCGACGTTTCTCGACTCGACTCGCGGGGTACGTACGACGGGTAACGCGTCGGTTGTTCCAGCACCGCACCGGCCGCTGATCGGACCCGACTTGCACCCGGCGCGGTTATCTGAGCCGAGTGCGGCACACCGATGGTCCGGCGTAGCCGGCGGAGGGGCTGCCCTAGTCCAAACATGAGCTATCCGACTGAGGCTCGGCTACGAAGCCAATAGGCCGCCCCTCCCGCTCGCCCCTCAGAACTTCGGCACGTCGGCGATCAGCGCCCGCGTGTACTCATGCGTTGGGTTCTCGAGCACCTGTGCCGTCGGCCCGTAGTCGACGATCTTGCCCTTGTTGAGCACCGCGAGGTTGTCGGCGATGTGCCTCGACAGCGCGATGTTGTGGGTGACGAAGAGCATCGCCAGCTGCCGCTCTTCCCGCAGGGTCCGCAGCAGTGCGACGATCGACGCCTGCACGCTGACATCGAGTGCCGAGGTGATCTCATCACAGACCATCACCGACGGCGCGTTGACCAGAGCACGGGCGATCGCGGCCCGCTGACGCTCACCACCGGAGAGGTCACCAGGACGACGGTGGTAGAACGACCGGCCCAACCGCACTGAATCGAGTGCTTCCTCGACGACGGCCTTCCGACTCGCCGCGGTGCCCTCACCGCTCATCTCCAACGGCACCGTCAGCGACTGCCCGATCGAGCGCCGCGGATTGAGCGAGGAGAACGGCGACTGGAACACGTACTGGATGCCCACCCGCTGCTCGTTCGAGCGTTTGCGCGTCGATCGCTCCAGCTCCGTGCCTCGCAGCTTCACCGACCCCGTGTAGTCGTCGTTGAGTCCGGCCACGCACTGTGACAGCGTGGTCTTGCCCGACCCGGATTCGCCGAGCAGCATCGTGCACTCCCCCGGTTCCAGCGTCAGGTTGATCCCGTTGAGGATCTGTGCCTTCCCGTAGGCGAGCGCAATGTCCTTGACCTCGAGCAGGGGTGCTGTCGCCGAGGCGGCCCCACCGTCCGATTCGGATCCCTCCGAATCCGTGCCCCCGGGGCTGGGCTTCTCCCCCGTTGAGACGAGGATGTGCGTCTGGTCATCGTCCTCGGACGGTTTGTTCGCCTCGGCGGCACCGTCGCCGATGGTCTTCCGACCGTCGAGGTCGGGCACCGCGGACATGAGCATCTGCGTGTACTCATGCTGCGGGTGATCGAGGACCGCAGACACGGGCCCTTCTTCGACGAGATCGCCGCGCAGCATCACGGCCACCCGGTCGGAGATGTCCTTGATGACCGCGAGGTCGTGGGTGATGTAGAGACCGGCGACGTTGTTCGCCACCGTCATCTGTCGAATCGTGTCGAGGACGACCGACTGCGTGGACACGTCGAGGCCGGTGGTCGGCTCGTCGAGGATGAGCACATCGGGATACATGGCGAAGGCCATGGCGATGCCGATGCGCTGCTGCTGACCGCCGGAGAGTTGGTGCGGCCACCTCTTCTGGTACGTCTTGTCGCCAGGCAGCCCGACGTCGACGAGCACCTCGGCGACGCGGTCGGTTCTCTCGCGTTCCGAGGACCCGAAGCCGTGGATGTCGAGGACCTCGCGGATCTGTTCGCCCACCCGCATCGCCGGGTTGAGTGAGAGTGCCGGGTCCTGGGGGATGTAGGCGATCCGGGATCCGCGCAGATCACGCACGGCCACCTCGCTGAGGTCGAGGACCTCCACAGCGGTGGCGTCACCGCGCGGCCAGATGCTCACGGACCCGGACCCGAATTTCAGTCCCTCACGGAAGTGGCCCATGCAGGCGAGCCCGGCCGTGGTCTTACCGGATCCGGACTCGCCGACGAGGCCGAGGATCTCACCTCGGGACAGGGCGAAGTCGACGCCGTGGAGGATCTCATCGCCGGCGTTCGTGACCACCTTGAGGTCGGTCACCCGCAGGACGATCTTCTCGTTCGGTTCGTTCGCATCGTCGTGGCGAACGGTCTGTGTCTTCGGGCTCATCATGCCTCCACGGATGTCGATGCGGTGGCTCGGGCGAAGGAGTCCGCGAGCAGGTTGGTGCCGATGGTCAGCAGAGCGATCGCGATGACCGGCAGCAGCACACCCCAGGGTTGGATGGACAGGGCGATCCGGTTCTCGTTGATCATCAGCCCCCAGTCGGCGGCCGGCGGCTGCAGGCCGAGTCCGAGGAACGACAGGGAGGCGATATAGCCGATCGAATAGGTCAGGCGCAGCCCGGCCTCAACGCTCAAGGGCCCGGTGATGTTGGGCAGCAGCTCACGGATGAGCACCTTCCACCGGGGCATCGCATACATCTCCGCGGCCTTGATGTAGTCCTCGGTGATGACGCCCAGGGTCGCGGACCTCGCCACACGGGCGATGCGCGGGGCGTGGGTGAGACCGATGACGGTCACGAGCACCCAACCCTGCGGACCGAGCACCGTGATCGCCAAGAGGGCGAACACGAGCTGCGGGATGGCGAGGATGACATCGTTGAGACGCATGATCACGGCATCGAACCTGCCACCGACATAGGCGGCGAGCATGCCGATGATCGCACCGACGACCATGCCGAGGACGGTGGCGAGGACTCCGTAGACGATGAGGGTCAGACCGCCGGCGAGGAAGCGTGAGAGCACATCACGGCCGAGGTTGTCCGAACCGAACAGACCGTAGGGGCTGAAGGGCTTCGTAACGAACTCGGTGGCGGTGTTGCCCGTCGCCCAGGGCAGCAGCAGCGGCCCGCACAGGCTGAGGACGACGATGACGAGGGTGATCGTCAGGCCGATCTTGCCCTGTTTCTGCGCCAGCACGCGTTTGTAGAAGGGGACGTAGGTGGTCTGGGATTCCTTGGGAACCTCGGCGGCGTCGGTGGCCGCGGACTTGAGGTCGTCGAGACTGTTAGCATCGGTGCTCATGCTGCGCTCCTCAGTTTCGGGTTGGTGAGGATGCCGACGACATCGGCCGCCAGGTTCACCACGACGTAGACGGCGGCAACGAGCATGGAGATCGCTTGGACGACCTGCACGTCTCGGTAGGTCACGCCGTCGATGAGTGCTTGGCCGAGCCCCGGGTACCGGAAGAGGAACTCGACGACGACTACGCCGCCGGCCAGCCAGGCCAGCTGGATCGCCACGACCTGCGCGACGGGACCCAGCGCGTGGGGCACGGCGTGGCGCAGGATCACCCGCTTCTCCGGGACGCCCTTGAGCCGGGCCATCTCGACGAAGCCGGAGTCGAGGACTTCGATCATCGTCGCCCGCATCATCCGCACGATGTAGGGGGTGACGACGAGGATGAGCGTCAACGTCGGCAGGATGAGCTGCTCGGGGCGGTTCCACACCGGTTCTCCCGGCGGGGCTAGGGTCACGGCCGGCAGGATCTGGAACATCGAGGTGGCGAAGATCGCGATGAGGCCGATGCCGATGACGAACTCGGGCATGGCGGCGAATACGAGGGAGGCACCGGTCATCGCCTGGTCGCGGCGGCCACCGCGGTGCAGGGCCTGGTAGACGCCGAGTCCGATTCCCAACGGCACGGAGACGATCGCGGCCAGCCCCATGAGGACGAAGGACGCCCAGACCCGATCGCCGAGCAGTGCGGAGACCGAGCCCCCGGTCGCCGAGGAGGTTCCGAAGTCTCCGACGAAGAGCCCGCCCAGCCAGTGGAAGTACCTCAGCCACGCGGGATCGTTGAGCCCCAGCTGTTCGTTGAGTGCTGTGATGCGCTCGGGGGTGGCCTGCTGGCCGAGGATGGCTCGGGCCGCGTCGCCGGGCAGCAGCAGGGTCGCGCCGAAGACGAGCAGGGAGACTGCGATGAGAATGAAAGCGGAGAAGAGAAGCCGCTTGCCGATCACTTTTCCGAACATGTCACACCTCTCCGATCCACACGCGGTCGAATCTCCAACCGCTCAGGGGCCGTCCCGTCGAGTTCGGGACGAGCCCTCCCACGTACTTCTGGAAGGCGTCGACCTGGTTGGCGAAGCCCCACACGATGTACCCGCCTTCGTCGTAGAGCATCTTCTGCAGCTCGTGTTCGTAGTCTCGCCGCTCCCCGGCATCGGGGATGGCGCGGGCTTTGTCGAAGACCTTGTTGAACTTCGCATCGTCCCAGTGGGTTTCATTGAACGGCGACTCGCTCAGGGCACAGGAGATGACCTGCGGCATGAAGTCGCGGGTGTACCAGAAGTCCTGAGCGAAGTCCCATTTGAGGTATTCGTCGCCGAAGAAGGTCGTCGCATCGACCTTGCGGATCTTCACGGTGATGCCGGCGTCTGCGGCCTGTTGGGCGAAGACCTGCGCGGCTTCGACCGCGCCGGATTGGATGGGGGCGGTGACGAGCTCGACCTCGAGCCCGTCGGGGTAGCCTGCCTCGGCGAGGAGCTTCTTCGCTTTATCGATGTCGCGCTTGCGTTGCGGGAACTTCGGGTAGTTCTCACTCAGGGGACCGAACATGTCGTTGCCGATGGTTCCGTAGCCGGAGAGCACCTGTTCGATCATCTGCGGGCGATCGACGACGAGGCGGAAGGCCTGTCGGACCTTGACATCGTCGAAGGGCTTCTTGTCCACCCGCATGGTGAAGGGCAGCCACATGCCGGTCTTCGAGTTGAGGATGGACATGCGCTCATCGGCACCGATGACTTCGACGAGGGCCAGCGGGATGCCGGCGATCGCGTCGACCTGGGTCGATAGGAGGGCGTTGATGAGTGCGTCGTCATCGTTGAAGTTCAGCAGCTCAACCTCGTCGAGGTACGTCTTGTCGTAGTCGAAGTAATACTCGTTGGGGACAAGCACCGTCGATTGGGCGGCGGTGAACGATTTGAGTTTGAACGGCCCGGAGCACACCGGGTTCTCCGGGTCGTAGTCGACGGGGACGATGCCGGCGGTGTATTCGGCCACGGCATCATTGAACAGGCCGTTGGGTTCGCTCAGGCGGAACTCCAGCGTCCGCTCCCCCGTGGGCACCACCTTGTCGAGCATCGTGAAGTTCGCCGCCGCGGTCTTCGGGTCGTCCGGATCGGTGATCCTCTTGAAGCTGAAGACGACATCCTCGGGGGTGATCGGCTTGCCGTCGGAGAACTTGATGCCCTCCTTGAGTGTGCACGTCCACACGGTGGAGTCGTCGTTGGCCTCGAACGACTCGGCCAGCAGCGGCACGACCTGGGAGTCGTCGTCCCAGCCGTAGAGGGCGTTGTAGAGGTTGACGGATCGGCAGACGTCGCCGTTGTTGACGGGGATGTGCGCGTCGATGGTGTCGGCGGAGTTGCCGCCGGTGATCCCCACTCTCAGGGTGCCGCCTTTGACGGGCTTGCCGGCATCCGCAGCGCCGACAGTTCCGCCGCCACAGGCGCTCAGTCCGGCGAGCGCGGACACAGCGAGTCCGGCTCCCAGCGCTTGTCTTCGGTTCGGTGTATTCATGTGCCTTCTTCCTAGGACGTCGGTTCGGGTCGGCCGGCCGTGGCGACCCGCTCTGACTGCGGGTTTCGGGTGTCGTCGGTGGCTGCGGCGTTGCGGGCAGCCCCATCGGAGGCGGTGTCGGTGAGGATATGGGCGGAGAGGTAGTGTTCGAGCATCATCAGGGCCTCATCGTCGGTGATGGGCATATGTTCGGTACTGCGGGCTACGCCGAGTCCGTCGATGAAGATCGACAGCGACTTGACCATGAGCGACGTGTCGCCGGTGCGGATCACTCCTGAGCGCTGTCCGCTGTCGATGACGGTGGTGATCATGTCCAACCACTCGCCGTAGACGGCGGTGAGGTTCGCACGAGCGTTCTCATCGGTGACGGCACGAGCCCAACATTGGAGCCAGATCGACCACACCCGTCGGATCTTCGCGTCGACTCCGGCGTGGAGGCGGGCGAAATGACGGAGCACGGCAAGCGGGTCGGCGCCGTCGTTGAGCTGGCGGGTTTCGGCGATGATGTCCAGGGAGTAGCGCAGGGCCGCCTGCAGCAGTTGGTCTTTCGTCCGGAAGTGGTAGTTCACCGCCGAGGTGGTCAGGCCCGCTGTGCGGGCGACGTCCTCGGTGCGGACTTTGTCGATGCCGAGGTCGGCGTAGAGTTCCCAGGCCGCGGCGATGATCCTCACCCGGTTGCGTGTGCCTTTGGACATCCATTCCTGAGTGGGGTCGACTGCGGGTGTGTGGCCATTGTCGGTCTGCCCGGGGACCGTCGGGATATCTGTGCCATCGGTTGATGCTTCGATGGGAGCCGATCCGATGTGAACGTTCCCGGGGGCGGTTGGGGTCCTCCCTCGTCGAGGCGGCCCCGCCGTTCTCCCGGTTGTGATCCAATCGGTGCTGACCTCGGTGAGTTCGGCGATGCGTGAGATCTCTTCGACCCGAAACTTCCGTGTTCCGGCCAGGGATTTCGAGAGTTTGCTGGCGTCGAGCCCGATCCTTCGGGCGACTTCGCTGTGGTTGATTCCCGCGTTTTTGATGGCGTCGCGGACACGGGCGACCAGAGACGTCTGCGTGCTGCCAGCACCTTTGCTTTCCGTAACCACCCGTACAGTCTGCACAAGAGTTGCGATTTTGGCAAGAAAAACTTGAGTATTGATAGGTTTCCGTAACCGCTCGACACTGCTCGTTCGGCCAGCAGACCCGGCCTCCCGACTCGGCCGGTTCACAAGACCAGTCAGATATACTCGGGAGGATTCGACCGGCGAAAGGATCTCTCCTGATGGCAAGCAACAATTCTCTTCTTCACGGGGCATTGCCCGACGCGAAACTCGTCGATGAAGCAGAGACGGATGCCTTCTGGTCGAAACCTCTTGGCAAGAATGCGAAGGCCGAATCAGTACGCAATCAGTACATTCGAGATAGCGCCGCCAATCCCGTCAATAAGACGGTCATCTTCTATGAAACGATGTCCGGCGCACGGATGGGAGACAACCCATACGGAATCTTTCAGCACCTGCGCTCGCACCCAGAGTACGGCGAATTCCTACATGTATGGTCAGTCGACTCTCTGACAGCGATTCCCGAGCAGTACCGGAATACCCCTGACGTCGTCTTCGCTCGACAGAACACTCGCTCCTACACTTATTTCCTCGCCATTGCTGGTTATATTGTCTGCAACGCGAATCTCCCGGGATTCTTCACGCGTCGTCCGGCCCAGAAATACATGAATACTTGGCACGGCATCCCGTACAAAGCCCTGGGTAGAAGCACGCCGAAGGCAAAGTTCGGAGCCCCAGCCAGCACCGCTACTTTCACAAAAGCAACTCACGTCCTCACCCCGTGCGAGTTCACGACGGAGAAGACGATTTCGGCGTATTCGATGTCAGGAGTGTCGAACGCCGTTATCGCGGAACTCGGCTACCCCCGAGTCGACCGAACCATATCTCCAAGCCCGGGCACTCGCGAGGAGATACGCAACACTCTGGGCTTACAACCAGCTCAAACACCCAGTGACCATAGACCAGTTGTGCTTTACGCGCCTACTTGGCGCTCTGAAAGCGGTAAAGACGTCGTCGATAGCGACCAACTCATAGCCGACCTTCGGACGCTTGCCGAGCTAGACGTTCAACTCATGTATCGGGGACATCACCGTATGGACCGCATGATCAAAGATGCCTCAGTCGGTGACGAAATAGGCGACATCATCATTCCTCCGCATGACATCAGCTCCAATGATCTCCTCACCGTTGTCGACATTCTCGTCACGGATTTCTCGAGCATCTTCTTCGACTTTTTACCTACGGGCCTGCCGGTAGTGCATTATCTTTATGACCTCGACGATTATGCCAAAAATCGCGGTATCAACCTGGAGACCAAGGAATTGCCCGGTGCTGTCGCATTGACCCGCAGTCAGCTTGCGGAGGCAGTAACCACTGCTGCATCGGAACTGAAGGACTTCGACACTTACGCCAATGCAATCGCCAATCCCGTACAAGGCGACAGCTACAGGAAAGCGCGAGCGCGATTCTGCCCGTCCGAAGACGGGCTTTCTTCGAAGCGAGCGGCCGACTTCCTGATCAAAGACGAAGCAAACGACCGTCCCACTCGCACGGCGCGTGACGGTCGGCAGACGGCCGCGTTCTGGGCCGGTGAACTGCTCCCTGGTCCTCGCGCAGACAACTTCCTAAGGTCGCTGCTGAAGTCAGCGGCGTCCCCCTCGGAGCAGACAGTGCTCGTAATCGACCGAAAAGCACCCATCGAGAAAACCATCCTGAGAAAAATTAAACAATTCGGGGATGCGCTATCAACTTACTCTTACGAGACCGAACCACCTCTGATCCTGCCGGAGGAACTGGACTCCTACAACGAATTCGCAAGTGGATATTATCTTGACTTCGACAAAACGCAGCTGCGAGTGGAGAAGGACAACACCGTCAAGCAGATTTTCCAACGGGAATACCGCCGCCGCCTGGACAATGCCCACTTTGACCGAGTGTTCCTCGCCGCTGACCTGTCGATCGACGAACTAGCGATTGCCTCGATGGCCGGCCAACACACAACAACAACGGCAGATAAATGGACACCTCCAGCGGATGCCAAGATTGCCCTTCCTACCATGGCACACGCTGTGGACCGAATCACCGATCGGCTGCTACCAGAGGGGACCCAACGTCGAACGGTTGCCGCTCGCTCCTATCGCAAGCTGCGCTCAATAATCGGACGGAATCAACGCTGACCAGACAATCTTTTCACTGATCACAATCCAGAACCTCCGTTTAATTCCGTCACTAAAATCGAGGACTAATGGATGATTTAGAAACCGTGCATTTCATACCGGAGCATCACTACTTAATTCGGCCGAGCCTTAGCAACCAAGCTGGCGGAGGAATGCAGGCAATGCTGAGGCGCGCGAAGGCGTTCGCAGTGCACTATGAGATGCCAATAGATCTTCTTACGTATACGTTCCAACCAGGCATGGTCGCGATCGAAAAACGCCTGCGGGAATCTGGACGACTGGCAACGCAAATCCGAGTTACGAACATGTGGGAAATTCTGTCGGATGCAGTACGTACACCACCAGCGGATCTGTTCCCTGACTGGGAACGCAAAAAGCCACTCCGTCAACGTCAGACGGACTCAGAGGAAGTGAGCGTGATGGATAGTGGGTTACGCCGGATAAAGCGATTCCGTCCTGGCACTTCCACAATCGAGGCGGTCGACTACCTACGTGAAGACGGCACAAGATTCGTCAGTGACGTCAAGAAGTCGGGCCCGAAGTCTCGCCGAAAGATAGCACTTTTAGGACCTAATCAAGAAATTCTCAAAACCTGGCAAACCATGCCAGACATGTTCGCATGGCTGCTGGTGAAAGTGCTCGGGAGGGGACGCTCCGCAATAGTTGTCGACAGCCCTGTCATTGCAAATTCAATATCCAAACTCGGATACATTTCCCCGAAGAGTGCTTTAATAAAATACTTTCACAGCAATCACGCAGAATCCGTCGACGACGTCGGGTTCGGGGTGCTGTCGCAACGACACGTGGAGTCGCTGGAACGAGCTGACGTATTCGATGCCAACGTCTTCCCATCGCAGAGCCTTGCAGATGCCGCGGCAGAATTAATCGGTGATTCAAGCAATTTTTGGACTATCGGTAATATCGTCGACCCGGCAGAAGGAACTCCCGAAGACGACGAACATCGCATCACTTCCGGCATTGTGGTCAGTCGAATCGTTAAAGAGAAGAATATTGACCACGCCATCAGCGCAATCCAATTGGCCAACGCAAACGCTGAGTCAGAGGATACAACGGTTTTATCGGTATTTGGAACCGGTTCTGACTTGAATCGACTACAGCAACGGGTTGCAGACCTGGGGATAGGCGACCAAATATTGTTCCCAGGGTACACCGATAGCGTCTACCAGGAATTCAAAAGCGCCTCCTTCTCCATCCTGCCGACCAGGCAGGAAGCGTTCGGCCTATCAATCGTCGAAAGCATGGCATGCGGCTGCATACCGATTGTTTATGACGTCCCGTACGGTCCTGGTTCGATCATCTCTCATGGAATCGATGGCTATCTGGTTCCTTATGGCGACATCCGCGGGATCGCCCGGTACGTGGAGCGACTGCGGACGATGGACCGTGCTGAACTGAGCGTGATGCGAACCGCTGCGCGGGAACGTGCTGCTGAGTTTGAGGGGCCGAGCATTGCCGCCCAGTGGGCCAAGGCAATCGATGCGATATGGCAACACAAGACCGAACATCGTCGTGCTGTCCTGTCTACACATCACATCGAACTGACCGAAGCTCTCCTCGCGGAGCCTTTATCTGGCCCATCCTGGAATGGACGATCGACCATCGACATCCGATTCACTTCAGATTCCCGACTCCGGAAACAGGATATAGAAGCCACACAAGCCTTTATGTCTTTTCGTGGCAGGAACAGTAATTTGCGCTTACGCGTTCCCGGAACGCTTCGCGTCGACAGGCGGGGAGTGTTTCGCCGTCGGTCAACAATCGTGGCGCGCTTCCAGATACCTTTGGAACTCTTGGAACGCGTACCACCGCAGACAATCGATACGTTCACGAGAATGAACGATGGAACATCGGTGCGTGAATATCGAATTCCAGCAAGCAACATCGAGTTTGCCGGGTTGCGATTGCCGTCAGGGCTAGAGGCCTATAGGACAGAGCCGGGTAATTTCAGCTTGCGCGCTGCAACAAATCATGATGACTGACCACTTTACGCCTAAACTTTCATAATACCGAACCATTCATAAAGCACAAGCTTTGTCTATAATCTATTCTCTGCTCGTCGATCTATAATACCAATATACAGACGGAGTTCGATGCTATCGACATGCGCTGTGCGGCTGACTCAGAACAAGCACAGGTTGCGATAACGACTTCTGTATGAAACAATCGACGCTTCCGTACTCACTGGCGAGTTATACGGATTGACATCTGTGTCCATTTGCTCCCGAAATGAACACATCTGTACCGGACCAGCACTAGTTGAGACTCAAAACGCGAGGAAATTTTGCGACCGATCGAAGACGACAGGAATGAAGCAGAACCTGGGTTCGGATGTGCCCCGGAGAGTGTCGGAGCAAAATCGCATGACGCTGACAACATGCCGTCGAAATGGCCGACTTCCGGATATATCGTCTACGAGGGGAATGGGGCTACCTCTCATAACTATGCGAAAGAGTTCGCTGCCAGAGGTATCCAAGGCTTCTATTCGAGCTCTGGATCTGGGAGTAGAAAGTACGTGGCTCTTCAACCGATTATGGACGAGCCAAGCGACAACCTGGTCATCAATGGTTTCTCCCACAAAGAAGGTCAGCTGGTCGGTTTCCATGTCCGCAAGAGAGTCGCCGACACCTGGATGTGGCTGACCCAAAGGAGCGGTTGGCAAGAGACATCCGAGGATATGGAGAAGGTACTCGTTCAACCGAACCAAGACATGTCCGAGTTGAACATGCCAATCGGCAACAACACCGTGCTCGAGGCTCAATGGGTATCCTCCGATGGCCATAGCGCAAACTGCGGGTCGAGAATGTTTTCGAACAGGCTCATGGCCCACGCACTCGGAGGTTTCAGGAATACAACTTACACCAATTCTCGCGCAGCTTTCGAACATTCGCTCGAGAATGAACATACATACTTTGAAGTCGACCTCTCTTACACCCTCGACGAGCGATTGATCGCGTCGAGTCCGCGGATCACAACTTCGGACACTCAGAAGCTCGAAAACATCGCTGAGATGACTTACGAAAGAGTCATGAGTTTGACCGTTTCCGGCGAACCGGTCATGGATGGGCGGCAACTGTATGAGATCGTCAGACACCATCCCCAATTCACTTTTGAAATCGATTTCCACCGAGTAGTCGGCGAGGATGCCAAGAAGCGTATTGAGTCGCTGCTAAATGATTTCCAACACGATGACGAAGCGCTCAGTAGGTTGCTCATTCAGGTTCACTCCGCGCAAATGCACAAAGATATCGACTCTGTCTACCAGTTCCAACACTACCAATACCTGCTGGGAATGAAGATGGAACGGCTCGATAGTGCAATTACCTATTGCCTAGATACCGGTATTTGCGCGCTCGCGCTTCGCTGGGGTCTTGTAACACAAAGCATCATCAAACAGATTAAGGCAGCTGGGCTCTATATTCTTGGCTACACGGTTGAGAAGGATGCTCCCCTAGCCGATGCTCTTCTCCGTTCCGGGATCGATACGATCTGCACGGATTTTGTGACCCCTGAACTCTTGCAAGAAGCTAGTGGTAGCGAGGGCCAAAAGGAATTCTACGTCTTCTATCACAGCGGTTCCCCAAACGCCGTTGCGAGCTTTTCCACGAAAGACCCCGGAAGTGATCCTCACCGGACCCTTCACAAGTTGAAGAGCGGAGCGTTTGAGATGCGCGACGACAAACGGTGGAAGAACGACGGGTTTCAACAGCTGCACCCACCTAGGTTTGCCTTGAAGGGCAAGCGTTTTGTGGGATGGCGAATGCGAGTGAGGATAGACGGCAAACCTCGTTGGTACTGCACCGACGGCACGTTCCGAAACAAGAAGGAGACGCTTACCGCCCCGGCGACAGAGCGATATCTGTTCCATGACCACGATACTTTGCCCATAATCCAGACAGTTGACGGAGCAAAAGTCGTGATGGTTGCTGCCTGGGAACCAGCTTCGCGCCTCGTCCGGCTCCTGGACAAGATGTTGCCAATAGTTCGAAGGTAGCCCCGCGACTGAACTCCCTGCAATGGTCCGCTACATAATAGTAGTGGACCGGACTACCTAAACGAACTTACAGAACACGTGGTCATCTGGTAGCTTGCGAAACGTCGCCGAAGGAAGCTGAATTTCAGCAGATGGGCAGAAAAGTAGCATAAGTACGACCTAAATCAGCGGCCCGTCTTCAAATGAACGTATCGTTCTTGAAACCCCCTCGGCAAGACTGTTAGTTGGTTTCCAGCCCAGCCCTTCCAACTTATGAGCTGCGAGGCCCAGGGCTGCCACAGGCGAAAACGCTCCGCTGTCATCCTGATTGTCAAAGGCCAGGCTGAGTCCAGCCTCCGGTCGCGCATTAACATATATCTGTGCAAGCTCTCGAATGGTGACATTCCCATCCGGATCGGCTACGTTATAAACGGCTTCTTCGCCCAGGAGATGGGCGAAGAACAGCCCTGCGACAGCATCACCGACATATGTGTAAGTGCGCATCGCGGCACCGGCGCTCATCATTCTGATGTCTCTGCCATTGACCACGTCGGACAGAAAGTCTGCTTGAACGCGACCATCATCAAGTGCCATTCCTGGGCCGAAGATGTGGCCGAATCGAAGGCTGAGGGCCTTGATACCGAACTCTGCCGAGTAAGCAGCCAACGCGGTCTCCGCGACCCGTTTGCCTTCCGAATAGCTTGCCCTGGGAGCGAAGTGTTGGAGCTTACCCGTCGACTCTTCGGAAATGAGCCGGTCTGCATCCACGGCGCCGTATACCTCTGAGGAGGACAACAGGACGAACGACCCACCGCCGGCGGCCACCTGAGCATCCAGCAGGTTCAATGTGCCCAATGTATTTGCTTTGAGCGTCGTGACAGGAGAGCTCTTGTGCAATGACGGTCGTGCGGGTGAAGCGCCGTGGAAGACAGTATCGAACGGTTCCGCAAACTCTTGCGGATCAATCACGTCGCTCTTGAGTAGCGTGAAATCACTTCGCTCGAGAGCACTTCCGAACCGCTTTTCCGCTTTTGCGGGATTGCGCACCGTCCCGGTCACACGCAACCCGAGATCATGTACGTCGTTTGCGGCGAGAAGAGCACCGACGATGTACATCGGGATCATCCCCGAGGCACCAGTCACAAGGATGTTCTGCCCCCGGTAGCTGTCCCAGGGCAGGTCCATTTGAGCAATGGCTCTGGTGTCCTCGAGGAATACCGGCGAGTCAAACAGCACAACATCATTCGCCACCGAATGCCTCCCGATCCTCAATCAGCGTCAGGAAGGTACGGCAGATATAGTAGTCGGAAGCGGTCGTGATCTTGATATTGGTGCGCGGCCCTTCCACTCTGCGGATGTCGTACCCGTAGCCGTGCATGAGCGTGCAGGTGTCAATCGAGTCGTGTTCGCCTTCAGCTACTGCACGATCGTAGCTCGATAGAGCATCTTTGAGACGGAATGTCTGAGGGGCTTGTGCCGTCCACAACGGATCGCGCGGGATGACATCTTTGATTCCCTCGCCTTCTTCGACGACAACTGTCTCTGTCATCTTCGTGCACGTGACTGCGGACCCGAACTCCAAAGCGGTCTCGATGTTGCGAGTCAGCAGATCTGCGTCGATCAGCGGGCGGACGCCATCGTGGACGAGTACGAGGCTGTCTGGATCATTGCTTTCCGAAATGACTTTCAGCGCGTTGTGGCGCGATTCCTGCCCCGTCGAGCCTCCATCCACGATCCATTGCACTTTCGTCAGCTCATACCGCTTGACGAGTCGTTCAAGATACTCCCGGAACTCCGGGAGTATGGCGACAGCGATCGCGTCGATATCGGGATGCTGCTGAAACACATCCAAGGTATGGACGATGATTGGGCGTCCGTGGATTTCCAAGAACTGTTTCGGCCTGGAGCTGTTGGCCATTCTGGCCCCAACTCCGCCTGCGAACACTAGCGCGATGTTTGCCATTCGGCTTCCTCATCTTCTTCTTCGGCGTTGTCTGTGTTGGACTCGTCGTCACCGGAGTTCGCCGGTTCTTCTTCGTATTGCGATGCGCCCTGTGCGTGCGCTTCATCCTGCGCGATCAACTCTTCGAAGCTGATTTCACTCCCAACAGAGGGTTCTACTTCGGGAGTCGAGAGCACAAGCGTGTCGATGACGCGGTCTGAGTTGTTGGTGTCGACGTAGTCGAAGTTCTCACGTACGAACTCCTTTGTCTTCTCCACGCTCAGGGCGGGCCGTTGGATGAGCTCAATGAGTTCGTCGAAGGTTGTTGCGATGCTTCCGGGTGCGGCCTCTTCGTATTCTCTGTGCATGCCCCTTGTCGCTGAATAGTTCTCCAGGTCATAGGCGAAAAAGATCATCGGACGTTCGAGTAACGAATACTCATAGATTACCGAGGAATAGTCGGTGATCAGCACGTCCGAGATCAGCAGCAGATCATTCGTGTCCGGGCACGATTCGACATCAATCAAACGGTCGCCGTACTCCGGCGGGATAGGTGCCGGGTCCGGGATGAAATGATGTTGGCGGAAAAGTACGACAGTGTCGTCGCCACAAGCTGCGTACAGTCTCTGGAAGTCGATGATGTCGTAGTCGTAGTGAGCGTCGCCCGATCCTCGACCGCGGAAAGTCGGTGCCCAGAGGATCTTGCGCTTTCCTCTTGTAGTCGGAAATTGAGTCTCGAAATCGGTACGAACCTCTTCGGCGCGGCCTTCTCTGAGAAATCCGTCGATTCGTGGCAGTCCGGTGGCAAACACCGAATCTCGTTCGATGCCGAAGGCTTCGCTGTAGACATCCCGCAGATGCTGTGATCCACAGATTGCATATGAATACAGTCGATGCGCATTTCGAAGATTCGGCGATCCATACTGCCCGAAACGGCTGTATCCAACCGACTTGAAACCGCTTCCGGCGTGCCACAGCTGAATGATCTTCTGTTGATTTCGGTCGCCCAAGTCTTTGAGTACGGCGAAATAGTCGTCGATCAGTATAGTGTTCGCCTTGCCCATCTGCCACGCGAGGTTGAGGGCGTTCTGTCGAGAACTGGTCCGACCGGTGCGGAACGAGTATCCGAAGTTGAACTCCTTGTCGAGGCCCCGCTCGATCATCCTGTCATGAACCGCCTTGAGGTTACCCTGCATATTGGGTCTTGCCTCGGAAGCAAACAGAATGTTGTTGCCTGCAGCGGGCCTCCTCCTGGAGGCGACTTGATAGACCTCGCGAAGTGCTTTGCGCTTCGTGTTGGTCCACTTCTTGCGCATCTTCGACTTGATCTTGGCGACTCGAGAAGAAGGCTTTCCTGCCGATCGGCCGAAAGCATAGGTACGCATCAGGAAGAATGGCGCGTTGTCGTCGTCCGAAACGCCGAAGGTGACAGTGTAAGCCGATCGGTTCTTGTTGTAGACGAATGCACGCGAGCAGTCATCCAATTCGCCGACGCGAGCAAGTGGGAAATTCGCTGGGTGAAGCCGTCCCCGACGCAGGGCCACCAGGAAGTACGTACCGTTCGGCACCTGCGCACGGCGGTTGAATTGGGTGACGTTGATTGTCAGCTCATATCGGTCTCCTTCGACCGGTTTGAATTGTACCGGGAGCAACGTCTGGCCGGGATTCGCATTCGACGTGAGGTAAAAGGAGTCAACCGCCCCACCTGAAAAGTTGACGAGGAACCGCAGATTCACTCGCTCCCAAGTGATGTCGACTATCGTTAATTCTTCGGACACACGCTCCCCTTACCCTTGCGGGCTTCACCTTCTAGACTCAACACGTTCAACCGTTCGCAACGGCAATAGCCTAACAGCCTCGGCTTCTTGACTGCCGCCGCGGACTGCCGCGGGGCGGAGAATCGGTGCAATTGTGCAATCACCACCTCAATGTCGGCCCTGGCGATCCGTAGGCACAACGACCGACGCGCCTTGGATCACAAGTTTCGCAAGGGTGGAGCTGAACCAGCGAATCGCTCGATTCAACGGCGACCATGAGAGTAACAGCGTGATCGCCACGGCGACGACTATACAGAGCGCGATCGTCACGGAGCCGTTTGTTTTGTCGACCATCAAATTGAGACTGCCCTCAAATGCCCGAACGAGGAGTCCGTGAATGATGTAGATCGCCAGGCTACGTTGGCCTGTTGCAACAAGAAATTTTGGCAGATGTTCGGACCAGGCGAACAACACTGCAATCGTCGATATCGCGCTGGTAGCGATACAGACCCTGACTCCCACACCGTAGGGAATCGCCGAGTCCAGGAACTCGAATCCCCGCGCACCGTAGAACCATTTCTTGTCGAGGTCGTTCAGGTAGAGAACCGCTATCGTCAACGCTGCCAAGACAGTCAGTCCCCCTTTCTCCCATGCCCTCAATTGTGCCGCCCAGTTCAACATCCGTATTCCATAGAGCTTCCCGAGCACAAAGAACGGGAAGAAGGTCATGGTCCTGCCGATGGAAAGTTCGTAGTCGAGGGCCGGCAGGATTCCGCCGAAGATTCCGACAGCAAGGGAAAGGCACAGCATCGGAGTAGGAAACCGCTCGACAAGCGGTAGCGCAAGCGTCCACCAAACCATTGCGAGAAGGAACCACGTGATCCAATACGGTTCGGTAATCTCAAGGTCGGGCTCGACTCCGAATAACTCTGACCAGTAGAAGTAGATGGGCTGAGTCGCCACGGCGAGCACAGCGAACGTAAGAGTGCGTTCTCCCAGTCGATCAGACTTTGCCGTCATACCCGCCAGAAGGACGAATGCCGGCATGTGGAATGAATAGATTGCTGTCAGCAGGCCACGGCTGTATCCCATACCCCAGCCGGAGATCCCTTCAAGCAGGTGTCCAAGTACCACAAGGAAGATGAGAATGCCTTTGGCCTTGTCCAGCCTGTAGTCACGCGTTTGCATCGTCGGCGACAATACCGACAGATGATCGATCGTGTCCGCGAATAGTGACATTTGGAACGTCTTACCAGCTGAGGATGCGGCTCCAGTCAGTCTTAGAAGGCGCGACTAAGTCCGTCCAGCATCCGTCAAACTGGTTGCCCGTACTATTGGACGCAGAACTGCTTCTCGAACTGCAGAAGAACCTAAGTCCATCTCGAAAGGGACACTGTGAAGAGTCTGCTCCGCAATACAGCTCTCTGGGCCGTGCAATCGCCTGCTTGGAAGGCAACAAGCAAGTGGATCAGAGGCACCGAACGGTGGAACCGGCTCGAAGACGAGTTCGACGGCAGCTACGCCACCGGTGAAGTGGTCGTCTACTTCGGAGACCGCAGCTCCAAGTTCTACCAGCTCGAACAGTGGCTCCCGGTACTGGAAGAACTGCACAAGAAGCACAGAGTCGTCCTTGTCCTGCGAAAAGGTTCAGCCCTTCTGCAGGCACGGGAGATGACTCACTTGCCTATGGTGTTCAAGAGGCGCTTCGATCCCCTGCACACCTTCTATCACGCCAACGATTTCAAGCTAGCCCTGTACGTGAACAATGGAATGACGAACTTCCAATCACTGGGCTTCGCCCCGATGGTTCACGTGCACGTCAATCACGGTGAATCCGACAAACTGAGCATGGTCTCGAACCAGGCCAAGTCCTATGACAAAGTCTTCGTCGCCGGTAATGCAGCGATCGAGCGACACCGCAGAGCCCTCATCGATTTCGACGAGTCCGCGCTGGTCAAGATCGGCCGGCCGCAGTTGGACATCGAGAGGCCCCTCGAACTCGATCCCTCACCGGCGCGCACCATCATGTACGCGCCCACGTGGGAAGGAGAGAACGACTCCAACAACTACTCCTCGGTCGACCTCTTCGGGCCCCAGATCGTCGAGGCCGCTCTTCAGATCCCCAACTCTCGCGTGATCTACAAACCCCACCCCAGAGTCGAAGCGTCGAACGATCCTGTGATGGCCGAGGCGAATGCTCGAATTCTCGCACTCATTGAAGCAGCGAACGCATCCATTGCTGATGAGACTCTGCAACACCAAGTGCTCATGCAGGGCGACATCCTCGCCATGTTCGACACCGTCGATCTGCTGATCACAGATATCTCCAGCGTCGGGCTCGACTTCCTCTATCTGCAGCCAGACAAGCCGCTCGCACTGACCGATCGTCGAAACGACATCTGCAAGCTCAACGCCGAAGCACCCATCAGTCGTGCGACCCCCGTCATCAACGCGTCGACGATCAGAGGCGTCGAGACGATGCTCACAGAGATGCTCACAGAGGACACCGCGGCAGGGGCTCGACGCGACCTGAGGCAGTTCTACTTCGGCGAAGGCGAAAAGGGGACTTCGACCGCTCTGTTCACCGAGGCGGTGTCCAAGCTCATCGCCGATCGCACGGTCGAGCTGGAGAGCTTCCATTCCGAGAGCATCAACGCCGAGTCCAGCGACGAGTAAGCACTGAACTCGGCCCAGTCATGATCGGGGCCGGACGGACAGATTCGCGTGTTTCGTCGGGTACCATTCCCAAGCGCCGACGCGTTCTGGACGAAAGCTCCTCGGGGTGCTGATTCTTCGCTTCGACATCCACAGGTCGTGGGGTCGTCGCAGGTAGACATCGAAGGTCTCACCGGCAGATTCAGAGAAGTTTTCGTGGTCCACTTCGAAGGAGAGCGCCAGTCGGCGTCCGAACCGTCGGGTCGAGATCTCCGGCTCGCTGCAGATGAAGAATGTGCTGAGGTCGCGGCGCGCGACAACCAACTGCAGGTCCGTGGCAATCGACCGATGCACCTGGTCGACTTCGACCTCAAGCCGACTTCCACGAGGCGTCGACGCCGTCCGGAGCCTGCTTGACTCGATCGGTGGAACAGACTCACCGTCTTGGGTGCCGGGCAGCTGGGTAAGTCGTAGCTTCTCAATAGTTCTCTGCCACCGCCGGTATCCGGTTTCCGGGAGATAGCGTTCGACAGTCTTCATCGCCGCCCTCCGCATGCTCTCAACCTGGGCGGCGTCCAACGACAAGAACTGCTCAATCTGGTCAGCGAGCGCATCGACATCGCTCCACGGTGTGATGAAGCCATTGTGACCGTGATCGATCAGGTCCCTCGGCCCATACGTGATGTCATAGACGATGGGAACGCATCCGGCCCCCATCGCTTCCATGATCGACAGTGGAAGACCTTCACTCGTACTTGTCAGCATGGAGAATGACGCAGACTGCAAGCGGTCGGGGACGTCGTGCACATAACCTGGCAGATTGACACTGTCACCGAGGTCGAGTTCCTCGACGAGCTGTTCCAGATTCTGCCGCTCCGTGCCATCGCCGAGCACAGTCAATGAGACGCTGATGCCCCGGTCCCGCAACTTCGCGATTGCGCGAATCGAATGGTCCACTCGTTTGAGCTGGAGGAGGTTGGCGATCATCACAGCGTCGTTCGGTTCACGATGGACCGGCAGTTCAGACAGCACCGACCCAGACGGCAACTCCCCCGTGAGCAGCCTCAGGTTGGCGTCTGGGAGTCCAATGGCTCTGATCGCTTCAGCCTGTTGTTCGGTTTGGACACCGACAGCATCGAAACGGTCGAGATTGCGCACGGTATCCATACGCCGAGGGAGAATCTGTCCATGGTTGCCGTTCCACGGATGACGAAGATGCGTGCCGTGGAGGAAGAGGATGAGTCCGAAGCTCCGGTCGGGAATCTCGTGGATGAACTCGCTGACCTTCTTGTCATCGACGATGACAACAGCAGGACCTTCGGTGACAATCGACGAGATCCAGGCATTATAGAAGTCCCGTGGTCGCCGCCACTCGGCCATCGGCTCACCGCTCGCGGAATGCAGAACGAACCGTCGACCCATTTTCGGGTCCTGAACATCTGCAAGCAGCAGACTTCCGTCGCCCCTGAGATAGTTGCGACGAATGATCTTTCCCGTGGCGGGATTGCGGAAAGCGTCATAGTAGGCGGTGACGTTCTCGAGTTCACCGTCTTCTGCAGGCAGCGGAGCATTCGGCGATTGCCCCACAAGGGTCGACAGCTGAGATTCGGTCCTTTGTCGCAGCTCCTGCCAGATGTTCACGAGCTCGACGTCGTCTCGCATCTTTCCTTGCGAGATCAACCGATTGCGGATCTCATCGGTGTCCATCCGCGGGTCGAAGGTCAGAATGGTCTGCGACAGAGAGTTCCCGTATGTCTGAAAGCTCCGTATCCGGCGAAGGGCCGCGGTTGTCATGCCGCCCATCGACTCGGGAATCCCCCACAGCACGTTGTAGACATGGACCGCGTCGGTCCCGAACGGCGGATAGGGTTTGGATGCGGCGCCGCCGACGTCGGCAGTGCCAGATGTCTTTCGAACACTCAGGCTCACTAGTGGTACCTTTCCTCCGCGACGACTGCCGGCAGCGATATCAGGGGCGGGACTCAACGAGACAGAGCCATCTGCCCGAAGTGACGATCCTGACGCCGCCAATTGACGAGTTTCGGGGTGTCTGCAGCCTCCCACTGGGCCCGGATATTCCACTCGCTGTCGAGCTCCGAGTATCGGCCGCCGACAATCACCGGCATCGCATCGGCATAGCTGATTCCGTGGTCTGTCACGAGCCCGATCACTCTCTCGACGTTGCCGTCGTTGCGCAGACCTTCCAAGTTGAGCACGGCAACTTGTGAATCGAACGGGGTGAAGTCCTCGCTCATGCCTGCATGACTGGCAAAGACGAAGTCGAGGGCCCCGTCATGGTCGTCGCCGAAGGCGCTTGCGATTCTCCTCATCACGGTGAGTCCGCTCGAACGGTGCTTCCTGACGTCGTGCTTCGCCGCAGCCAGCGAATCCCCGAGATCGACGGTCGAGAGTTCAGCGATGTCCGCCGAGACCTCCGAGGCGGCCGGCACAACAATAAGACGTTCATGGTTGGGGAACAGCGCCGGCAGAATGGCCTGCACGAGGTCGGGATCGTTCTCCTGGCCGGCGATCGTCACCGTCGGAAGGACCTCGATCGTACCTTTCGACAGAAGTGACTGAATCTCGTCTGCCTGAGCAGCAGTGACCACACCGGCGCGCAGCCACACTCGGTAGTCTGCCGAGGCGTGAGCATCAATGGCGGCAGCCGCCCTCGCGATCAGTGGCGTCTCGCCCTTCTCCACGGTCATGAAGACATCGGTCACCTGCGGTTCGGGAGCGGGATGCTCAAGTCCCTCCACTGCCGCGGCGACGGTCGCAGGATCTGCGACTGGAAGCTCGGCTGTCGCCAGATATTCATCGGCTGCGGCCATATCGTCAGCGGTGATTTCGACCCACTTCGAGTAGATTTCGTCCTCTGAAGCGCCCGTGGCGATCAGGGGGATCAGCACTGAGAGTTTCTCGAGGATGCCGGCGCGAATGGCGTCGAATTCGACATCATCGATGCCGATGAGACCGCCGAAGCGGGAATCTGATTTGTTTTTGGGCTCGAAGTCGACGTCGGCACCGACTGAACGGGCAGGGAGATTGGCGTGCAGCCGGGAGGTGAGGACGTGCTTGTATTTGTACGCATAGTCCGCGACCCAATTGCGCGCCAGTTCGAGATTCTCAGGGAATGACTTGTCACGAATTGCTGTGACGGTCTGCTTCTTCTTCGGTCCTTTGTTGTCCTTCATCCAGTCCACTCGCAGAGTGCCTGCGCGGCGGTCGGCGGCAGGTGCGGGGAAGAGTGTGTCGACCGTGGTTGTCAGGCATCCGGAGAAGAAGGCGGGGACGCCGACTGCACGGAGCACCGCGACAGACTGCCAATCGCGACATCCGACCGGACCGTACTTCTTCAGATAGGCGATGGCGTCGGGCGTGAGCATTTCCGGATAGCGCACGAAGACCGACAGCAGAATCGGCCGAAGGTTCGGATGGAAGGGGATATTGAACGACTTTCCGAAGATGTCGTGCATGTACCATCCGAAGGCGATGTACCAGGTGTCGTCGGGAATGTCCTGATAGACGTTGCCGTCTCGATAGACCTCAACGAGGTTGAGCTCGGCCGGGGGGCCCGCATATTTTCGTTCGTCCTTGACCTCATCGCGAAGCTTTGCGAAAAGGTCGGTCAGACCTTCGTCCCCGGAGAACTGAAGGTTTTCGTAGCGGAGCAGGTGACCGATCGACGCAATCGTCTGAATGTAATCCCCGATGTTCCGAGACCGGATCCCCGGCTGGTCATAGCTGAGCACACCGAAGTTGCGTTTTCCCTCGGTCGTGGGCAGCGGCTCCAGATGCCGACCTCCGGGCAACCAGTCGAGTAGGCGCGTGAGTTCATAGTGAACGGCAGACTCGACGTCATCGGAATCGCGGTCGAGCCTGGATTCGACCAGAGTGCGCACATGGTCGAACGCGTTGATGCAGAACGCCGATTCGGCGGTGCGCAGCACGGCTCTGTCACTCCAGCGGTCTGTTTCTCCGGCTTCGTCGGAACGGTCGAGCAGCCTCAGGGCGTCTTCGCCGAGGGTGTCGATGGCTGTCGGATAGTATTCTTCGGCGGCCGAGACGATGAGGGCTCGGTCTGTCACGCCCGCGAATTGAGCCCATGCGACTTCCGGATCGGAAGAGCGTTGGTAGGCCATGCCCAGAAATATGCGGCCGGCTTCCTCGGACTCCGGCTTGCTGCGCAGATTCAACCCGATGGACACTGCTTCGGCTTGCAGCCCTTCGGCGAGGAGCGCTCGCCCCGCGTCGACTGCCGCGGCGTTGAGGGACGAGCCGTGGGCAAGAGACTCGGACAGCGTCGAGTGGGCTTTCAGCCGCGCCAGCTGACGTGATTTGGCAGCGACTTCCTGTCCAGAAGGAGCAGTCTTCCACCCGTCGGTCTCTTCGGACGTCTTGCCTTTGAGCCCGATCGCGAGCTGTCGGTAGGCACGAGCAGTCGCTGCGGCTGCCTTCTTCGAAGCTCCACCGGATTTCCCTGTTCCTCCGGCAGCGCGTTCACGCACGTATTTGGTTCCCGATGCCCTTTCGACCACAGGCAGAGCCCGCCGTGCGATCCCGTGAACCACGGGCTTCACCAGCTCTCTTCCCTTGCCGATGTATCGGTCAGCAGCTCTTCCTCTAGTGCTCAATCGTGACGTCCTTTGCAGAGATTTCGATGTTCGGTGGTTGGCTTGGAGCCGTTGGGGATGACGCTAACGGACTTGACTGTCAGTTCGATGAATAAGAACTCTCATCTGCTCAGTCGAACGTGCTGAGGCCGGTCCGGTGCAGACTCGCATCAAGCTGAGGTGCGAGAGTCTGTGCGTAGGTCGCGGTGATGTGGGCAGTATCGAAGTAGGTGATGACGCCCCCGATGACCGGCTCACATCGTCCTTCCGGGCAGAGCCAATCCTGCGGATAGATGATCGACATCCGCTTTGAGTCGATGGTCTTCGCCGAGGCAGCAAGAGGATCCATCCAATGCCACTCTTCCGGAGTCCCCGAACATTCTTCGGGATTGTCCTCATGCTTGGCGACGCAATCCGGCACGTTGATATCCGCGCCTCCTGGATAGGGAGTGTCTCGGATAACCACAACATCCAACTTCGCGTCGACCCAGCTCTGCAGAATGGGGCGGTGGCCTTCTGGAGCCTTCTCTTCAGTCTCGTCCCAGCCCATTCCCTGGAGCGGAGTCGACTGCCGTTCGGACGTGACGACGGCATCGAATCCGCCTTCGGTGGTGCGCTCGACAACCCAGTCGGAGTAGTCCTGGCAGCCCTTCGTGTCTTCCTCGGTCGACAGTTCCTGTGGCAGCGTCGACAGACTGCAGTTGGATGCCAAGAACGTTGTGATCGTCAGATCGTTCTCGTCGGCCAACCGTTCCAGAGTCGGCAGCCAATGGCCGGCGTGGGAGTTCCCGACCAGGGCCACATGTTTCGACCCATCGCCGTATGTGCATTCAGGTCTGTCCGCATATGGTGCGCTTGCCCAGCAGCCGTCGGCATAGGCTTTTGACTTGTCCTTCTTCGCGGCTGCCGGTTCCATCTGCAGCGTGTTTTTGTCGTCGCAGCGCGGATTGTCTTTCGCATCAGGCAGGAGAACCGCGGCACCGAGGCAGGAGTCCGGGTCGGCCAACTCTGATTGGAGCTTGTCCTCGTTCTGCTCGACGATTTTGTCGGCAACGACCATCTGGCTCAGGCCGAGGGCGGCGACCAGCGCCATAGCAAGTCCTGCGAAGGCAAAGGTCTTCTTCAAACTGCTCAGAAGGGCTGTCTTTCGGAACCTGTTCTCCACCCAGGTCGTCGACGCCCATGCGGCGAGAATCGACACGAGGATGATCGCGATGTTGTCGATCACCCCGAGGCTCTCTGATCGGCCCAGCTTGGCCGAGAGATAGGGCACGAGAACGATGAGAGGCCAATGCCAGAGGTAGACGGAATACGAGATGTCACCGAGGAACCGAATCGGCCGCAATGACAGGATCGGCAGCACAGAAGCACGGCCACGCGAATCTGCAAGGATGACCAGTGCGGTCGATACGACCGGAACGAGCGCGACATAGCCGGGGAACGGCATGTCTGCGCGGATGAGAAAAGCTCCTGCGACGATCCCGGCGAGTCCGATCCAACCGAGCAGCGAACTGAAGGGCAGACGCTCGGGACGGACGTAGAGAACGAAGACCGCGACCAGACCGCCCGCTGCCAATTCCCACATCCGCGTGGGGGTGACGAAGTAGGCCATGGCCGGCTCTGATGTCGTGTACCACACGGAGAAGACGAACGACGCGAGGAAGATCGCGACCACAGTGAGTCCGACAGCCAATTTGGATCGGCCGAGCTTCGTTCCGATGAGGAACGCCAACCCGATGATCATCGGCCAGACGAAGTAGAACTGTTCTTCGACGGACAGCGACCAGAAGTGCTGCACGGGTGAGGGAGCGTTGTCGGCCGCCAGATAATCGACACTGGAGATGGCGAAGTCCCAATTGACGACGTAGAGACCTGCGGAGAGGATCTGCCGGCCGGTGTCGGCCCATATCGACTGTGGAGCGACAAGGAACGTGGCGATCCCGACGAGGAAGAGCACGAGAAGTGAGGCCGGCAGAAGTCGTCGGATCCGTCGTGCCCAGAATTTGGCCACATCGGCCCAATTTCGCGGTGGGGTTTTGATGAGGTGGCTGGTGATGAGGAATCCCGAGATGACGAAGAAGACGTCAACTCCGGCGAAACCGCCGCGAAAGTGGGCCGGCCACAGGTGGTAGAGAAGAACCATTCCCACAGCCAGCGCACGCAGCCCCTGAATATCAGCGCGAAACCCGGTCGGCTTCGGCGCGGTGTTCCTTGTGGGGGAGTTTTCCGCGACGGGGGCTGTCGGCTGCATCAATCGGCTCCACTTGGTTTCTCAGTCGGATGGACAGGACCCGACTGCGGTCCCTGTCTTTACTCTGTTTCGCGATTCACGACGACCGGCGGCAAACGCGATGCGCAGATTCCGCATCTACCGGCGGCTGGGACCGTGCATGATCATACGATCGGCGGTCGACCGTGCCGCGACATGCGCAGCACCCCGCGTCCGGACAGCTTGCGGCGGTCTTCATCATCGGCCCAGGGGTCGAGCCGCCAACCGGCACGCCACCCTTCCATCCACGCCTTGAGCTGGTGAGGCTTATTCGCCCATTTGATGCACTGAATCACGGTCCACGAACCGACATAAGCCCAGCTGAATGGCCACGGCAGGTTGCGTCGTGCCAACCAGACGCGGTTCCTCGCGTTCATATAGAAGTACTCGTCGTGGCGTCTGGGGTCGATCACAGGGTGCGCGACGGTAAGGTCCCCCATGTACCAGACGATATAGCCGGCGTCCCAGACTCGCCACGCGAGTTCGATGCCCTCGTGGGCGTACCAGAACGGTCCCGGCCATCCGCCGCATTCGTCGAAGGCATGTCTCTGCATGCAGACCGCGCCTTCCCAGACTGAGAACACGTTCGACGAATGGTCGGCCGCGCCCTTCTTCAGTCGGGGGATCCAGCGTTTCGGTGAGTTCGGTCCGCCGGGCTCTTCGACGCGGGGCTGGACCAGCCCGATTCTCGGTTTGGTGCGCATCAGCTGGGCCATGCGCATCAGCGAAGTGTCATCGGGCAGCCAGGCGTCATCGTCGAGGAAGAACAGGAATTCACCCGAGACGTGGGGAACTCCGGCATTGCGACCTGCCGGTATTCCGAGGTTCTCCGGCAGTCCCAGCTTCTTGACCCCTTCGGGGATGCCCTCGGGTTCCCAGCCGTTGCCCACGCAGACGATGTCGAGGTCCACGCCCTTCTGCGCGAGAAGAGACTCGAACCCACGGTTGAGGTCGTCCAACCGTTTGCCCTGGCTCAAGACGACGACGCCGAATGTGTAGCGGCGGTTCTCTTCGGCCCGCTGAGAAAGGATGCGCGAGGAATCGTTCATGACAGTCGCCTCGACGCCATGATCGACAGGAAGTGTCCGATGACGGAGAGCATGCACAGTGGAGCCATGATGAGTACGAGCCAGCGTTCTCCGAACAGCGGACCGGCTCCCGCCGACACTGCGAACACGGTGACGATGCTTGAGATGAGTGCCATCAGCGACATCTCGACGGAGTGGAAGATGCGGTGGAACGGAACGAAGCGAGCAATGCGTTTGAGGGTGGCGACCATGCCGGGGTTGAGCGCGGTGGCTTCTTTCGAATCGGCGAGTTTGCCGAGACCGTTGAACGCCCTCGACACATGGACCATGTCGTTGAGTGCCTTGTTGAGAAGGACCAGTGCGGCCAGCGCCGTTCCGGCCAGCAGAAGCGGGTAGGAGCCGGCAGGGTCGTCGACGAGGTTGCTCCACTCCCCCACGGCTCTGACACCCAGGGCAACCGCGACGAGGCCTTCGGTCGTGTAATGGCCGACTTTGTCGAGGAACACACCTTTGGCTCCGCTGGTTCCCCTCCACCGAGCGACCTCACCGTCGCAGCAGTCGATGTACATCTGGACCTGGGAGAAGAACACAGCAAGAACTGCACCCCAGATCCCCGGGATCAGGAGACTGCCGGCGATGCACCAGCCGGCGAGGATCATCAGACCGGTGACGCCGTTGGCGCTGATCTTCGTGCGGACGAGCAGCATCGTGAAATAGATCGAGATGTGACGGAGGTAGAGCTGAGCGGTCCAGTGTTCGGCGTTCTTGCGGCTGCGGACTTCCACCGGCTGCGCCTTCGCCCGAAGCTCCGACAGAGTCGGATGTTTCGCCGGAGACTGTTCGGGCACGTCCGTTCCTCTCTGATCCTTGGATGGTGTCCAGCCACGATAGCGCGAAGACCGCGCCATCTCGGTCAGGACTTACCCAGCTCGCTCTTGATACGCGTCGTCGAGATCTCAGGCGTGCGCGGCAGATAGACGACCTCGCACTTGTCCTTGAGGAAGTCGAATTCGCCTTCCCAGTCGTCGCCCATCACGAAAGTGTCGATATGGAATTTTTCGACGTCGGTCGACTTCTGTTCCCAGTTGTCCTCGGGAATGACGAGGTCGACGTAGCGGATGGCTTCGAGCATGTGCTTGCGCTCTTCATAGGAGAAGTACGACTTCTTGCCCTTGCCAGCGTTGAATTCGTCGCTCGACAGGGCAACCACCAAGTAGTCGCCCTGTTCCTTGCACCTTTGGAGCAGTCGAATATGCCCGTAATGGAGCAGGTCGAAAGTTCCGTACGTGATGACTCGTTTCATTGCTGAATCCATCCAGTGTTCAAAGCCCAACTCGTGAGCCGCGGAAATGGTCCCGCGCTACTTTACCATTCTGTTACTTCAAGTTAAGAAACTGTAATGCGCTTCACTGACCGACCTTCTGCCGGTATTCCTCAGTCCTCAGCTCGATCACCCGTTCGCTCGAACGGATGAAGCGCGCGGTCTGCGCACCTGGTGCGGTGTCGCCGAGGTAGAACTCTGCCAGAACGGCGACCGAGCCGTCGCGGGACACGGCCAGATCGATGAGGTCGACGACGTCGTCCTGTCCCCCGGGCTCCACTGTCGGGCAGTGGTCCAAGAGACCTCCGTCGAGGACTTCTGCTCCGGGTTCGTGCGGTTGGACCATGACCAGAGGCTTCCCGGACGACAGCCAGTCGAAGGCCACGGACGTCATTTCGACGACAGCGACGTCAGCTTCCTCGAGCTGCCACGACACGTCTGGGCTCTGGTCCAGGTAGCCTCTCGGATCCGATTCCACGATCTCTTTGACTGTTTCCAGTGCCTTCTCGAAATCGTGTCGCATGACTCCGGTGCGTGGATGCGGTCGGAAGATCACTCGATACCCCGCTTCGAGCAGTGCGGTGACGATGGCCTCTCCGTTGAACGCGATGGTCCCGTACGACATCGAGGGTGAGTCGCCCTCCCACGTGGGAGCGTAGAATACCGTTTTCGCATCGGGTTGGGCAGTCTTGAACTCTTCCCATTCTCGAGGAATGGAGCGCGGCCGATCCAACTGCGGCCGTCCGACGTCATACATACGATCGTCACTGAGCCCATAGAGAGTCTGCTCGATGCGCTGTCGAGCGGCCTGTCCTGCCGTGAAGACGAAATCATAGCCCTTGAGCTGGTTGGAGATCATCGAGATCTTCTCACTCTCACCGTGGCTGAGGTGAATGTGAGCCGGCTCCGGATAGCGAAGCGCCTGGAAGTTGCTTGTCGCCTGATTGACATAGAAGACAGCCCGAAGGCTCGGCGACTGCATGAACTTGTCCAGGCCGGTGGTCAAACGCGAGAACCGCACCGGGAAGTCTGTGACGCCTTGCAGATACTCGGCGACCGGCGCGTTGCGGACGATGATTCCGAAAGGGCGACTGCTGTGACCGTTGTCTTTGAGACGAGCTTCCAACTGTTCGAAGGGCCACAGCCACTGTTCCAGCTGATATACCGAGCTCAGGTCTCCTGCGAAGTAGGCCGCCGCTACGAATTCGTCGTGATCCTGGGGGTCGAACTCATCCGAGAGCCGCGATTCGCGAACCCGCTCACGCAGTCTCTGCGCGACGAGTTTCGCCGCTCCCTGCGCGAAGTTGGCACCACGAACCGCGGTATGCGGCAGATCTGCCGGAAGAAGACTCATGGATCCTATTGTGCATGTCTGTCTGTGCTCATCCTGAATTCGTCCTCCACTCGAGCTTGATTACGTCACCCGCAGTCCCATGTCCGCGGGGAGCACGGGCACCCATTTGCGATGCAGCACAACTTAGACTGGACAGGTGAAGAACCCCCGGCTCAGACTCATTGAGGACGTCACCTGGGACGGCATCCCCGTCACGGGCGAGCGCATCAGGTCCCTGTTGCGCCTCCTCGCCGATGCCGGGCCCCGCGGGCTGTCAAGCTCGAGTCTGATCACAGCGATCTGGCCCGAATCACCGCCGGCACATCCGACCAAGGCCCTGCAGATCCTCGTCTCCCGTGCCCGCACCCTGGCTTCGGCAGAGGCGATCGCCCGCACCGAATCCGGTTACCGGCTCAACCTGGCCGACGAGGATGTCGACATCTGGGCGCTCGACTCGCTCCTCTCCGGCGCCGAGGAAGCGCTGGCGAACGGAGCGACGGACCGGGCACTCGAATCCGCTGAGATGGCCGCGGCTCTCGACAACGATGAGCGGGCAGCGAGGATCATCGCCATCGCGCGCTCTCGGCAGGGACGACGCCGTGAAGCTCTCCCCGAACTCGAGGCACTGGCCCAGGCCGATCCGCTCGATGAGGAACTCGCCGCCGAGCATCTTCGCACCCTCGCCGCGGTCAAAGGGCCCTCGGCTGCCCTTGAACGATTCGATAGGCTCCGCGGCCTGATGATCGAGTCGCTCGGCACGAGTCCAGGACACGTCCTGCGCAGAGTCCACGAGGAGCTGCTGGCCCTCGACCGACCCATGCGTTCCGGTCTCCGTCATTCCGTTGCGAGCCTCCTCGGCCGGCACCGAGACATCGAAGAGCTGTCCGGGCTGCTGTAGACGGCGCGCTTGATCTCGATCGTCGGGCCGGGCGGACTGGGCAAGACACGTCTGGCTCAGGAGCTCGCTCAGCTCAGCTCGCTCCCGCGCGTCCATGTCATCGAGCTCGCTGCCATCAGCCACGCCGATGAGATCCTCAACGCGATCGCCGACGGCCTCCGTGTCCGAGAGACCGTCAACCACCTTGATCGCAATTCCTCGGGCCCGGATCTGCGCCGCCGGGTCATCACAGCGTTGGGCACGGGACCGAACCTGCTCGTCCTCGACAACTGCGAGCATCTCATCGACGGAGTAGCCGCCATCGTCAACGACCTCCTCGCCGCTGTGGCCGACCTGCGGGTCCTCACCACCAGTCGCACTCCCCTGCGTCTCACGGCCGAACACGTCTACATGCTCGGGCAGCTGTCGCCGAGCGAGGCCGAGGAGCTCTTCATCCAACGTGCCCGTGCGGCACGACCGACCGTGACGATCGACGATGACACGGTCGCCTCCCTCGTCGGCCACCTAGACGGACTGCCGTTGGCCATCGAACTCGCGGCCGCGAAGACTCGCACACTCACTCCCGAAACGATCCTCGACAACCTCACCGATCGGTTCGTCCTTCTGCGCGGAGGTGACAGAACGGCGCCTGAGCGGCATCAGACCCTGCAGGCGGTCATCGACTGGTCCTGGCAGCTGCTCGACGACGACGCGAAGACGGCGCTGATGACGATGGCCCTCCTGCCCGATGCCTTCGGTGCGGACTGCGTCGAGGACATTCTCGAGGCCACGCCCATGCGGACGATCGAGGACCTCGTCGACCAGTCCCTGCTCACTGTCATCGAACGTGACGGCAGAGTACGTTTCCGAATGCTCGAGACCATCCGTGAATACGGCCACCTCCGCCGGGGCGAATCGGCAGAGGCCGAGCAGATCGAGAATGCCGTCGAACAGTGGGCGGTGGATACCTGTCAGAGCCTCATCGATGACATCCTCGGCCCCCGGCAGCTGCAGGCAGTGGGCAGGCTGCGAGCCGAGGAACACAACCTCACCCCTGTGCTCAGGCACCTCCTCGACTGCCGTGATGACAGATCCATCGTCATGCTCGCAGCGTTGCTGCCCTACTGGATGGTCGGTGGTGAGCATATCCGCATCATCGAGCATTTCCAGCTCCTCGAACGCTTCCTGAGCGACTGGACGATGCCGCGACACCTGGCCGAGCACACCCGCAGGGTACTCGCCGTTCAGACCACGACCTGGGGGATGCTTCCGCGCTGGCACGAGCTCCCGGCGACCTCTCAGCTGCTCGAAGAACTCGGGCCCGAGTCCGCCGATCCCCTCGTCCGTGCGATGGCTCGACTCGGGCTCGTCATCGTCAGGGCACCGAATACGAGCCAAACCTCGCCTGCCGCTGCCGAGCTGCGCGAGCTCACCGAATCCGCTGATCGCCTCACCCGTTTGGTCGCGTCCCCCTATCTGTCGGGAATCCAGGAGAACGCCGGGGAGTTGACCGAAGCCATCGCCCTGCTCGACAGCGCCTTCGCAGATTTCCAGGCCGATGACCCACCGTGGCTGCCCACGCGGTACCACGAGTCCCTGGCCCAGCTGCATCTTCAGCACGGTGACTTCGCCGAAGCCCGCGAGCACGCTATGGCCGCCCTGCCGACGCTTGCGCAGTTCGGCGACAGCATCGAATGCCGATCCTGGCTGGCCTTCGCCGATCTCGGTCTCGGTGAGCTCGAGCGCGCCGAGGCGGAACTCACGGCCCTCGCCGAGGCCGAGGAACAGAACGAGCCGTTCGGCAACCGCTATATGCTCCTCCTCGGTCGTGCCGAACTCGCACTGCTGCGCGGAGACGTCGCGGCCGGTCTCGAACTGCTCGCTGTGGTCCGGCGCACCGGACGCACCCGTCCCGCGCTCCCGGGAGTGCCGGACAGCGACGGGCTCGACCCATGGACTCTGCTCATCGGCGCGGTCTCAACCGTGGTCACCGCCCGGCATGAGCCCGAGTCCTCGGACGAATTTTTCGACTCGCTGATCGATCGAGCCGAACGCGCAACCGACCCGCACCGGGTGCATTACGATTTCCCGGTGCTGGGCACAGTCGCCTACGCCGTCGCCGTCTGGCTCCGGCAGCGCGGGCAGTGCGTGCACGGCATCGACGGTGAGCAGGTGAGCCGATTTGCGGCGCTGGCCGCCCGGTTCACCTTCAATCGGGTCTTTCCCTCACTCGACTGGACGAGGCTGACCAAGGAGCTCACCTCGGCGCAGATCGCTCGGTTGGACGAGATCACGACGGAGATCGATTCGCTCGACTTCGCCGAGGTGATCGCGCGTTATCACACCGACGCTCTCGCGCTCAGGCGCTCCGTTGGTACGACTTCACGGTCAGCGGCGCGAAGATCGCAATGACGACGGCGCAGCCGAGCAGGGCCCAACCTGCCTCGGCGGAGAAGGTCGCCGAGTTCGCCAGGTCCCGCACCCCGGACACGACGTGGGAGATCGGGTTGATGCCCACAAACCACTGCAGCCAGCCGGGCATGGATTCGACGGGGACGAAGGCATTGGACAGAAAGGTCAGTGGGAAGAGGATCATCATCGAAATGCCCTGCACCCCTTGGGCCGAGCGCACGATCGTGCCGATGTAGGCGAACGCCCAGGACAGGGACCACCCGGTGACGATGACGAGCACGATGGCCGAAACGACACCGATGAGGCCGCCTTCGGGTCGATAACCCATGGCGATGCCGGCGAGGAAGGTCACGGTCGCGGCGATCCCGTAGCGCAGCAGATCCGCGACCATCGGCCCGGCCAACGGCGCGATGCGAGCCACGGGCAGGGTCTTGAACCTGTCGAAGATGCCGGAGTCCATGTCTTCTCGCAGCTGCACTCCGGTGGCCATGCAAGCGGTCAGGCAGGTCATCGCGAGGATGCCGGGGACCATGATCGGCAGGTAGTTCGCGACGTCGCCGCTGATGGCACCGCCGAAGATGAAGCCGAACATCGCAGTGAACAGGACCGGTTGGATGAGCACGTCGGAGAACTGCTCGGGCTCACGGCGCATGTGTTTGAGTGCGCGCGAGGCGAAGCCCATGGTCTGGTTCCATGTCTCGGCAAGACCCGGCCGGCTGGGCAGGGAAGCGGTGTCTGTGTGGGTTCGGTCGATTGTCGTGGTCGATTCGGAAACGGATCGTTCAGCGGGGGCGGTTCTCATGCTGGGACTCCTTCTGTGATCTGAGGCTGGGCCGGACGGTCGGTCGACGCCGTGTCTCCTGTGATGGTGAGGAAGACATCGTCGAGGCTGGGTTCGGCGACCTTGATCGAAGCGACGTCGATGGAGGCCTCCCGCAGGGCGACGAGGACGGAGGCGGCCTCCCCGGCCTGCTGCAGGGGGACAGTGATCTCACCGGCACCTGAGGAATGGACAGCGGCCTCACCGACGACGTCGGCGGTGATCCTCAGCGCGCGGGCGATCTCGCCGGTCGACGATTCCGCGTCAAGGCCCACGTGGAGGCTGGATCCGCCGATCGAGGATTTGAGCTCGGCTGGCGTGCCCTGAGCGACGATCGTTCCGTGGTCGATGACGGCGATCCGATCGGCCAGCTGGTCGGCCTCCTCGAGGTACTGCGTCGTCAGCAGCACGGTGACTCCGGAGGCGACGAGACCGCGGATGGTCTCCCACATCTGGTTCCGGGTCCGCGGGTCGAGGCCGGTGGTCGGTTCGTCGAGGAAGATCAGCGGCGGACGGCTGATCAGGCTCACCGCCAGGTCCAATCGTCGACGCATCCCACCTGAGAACGTCGACAGCGGTTTGTCGGCGGCCTTCTCCAAGCCGAACTCGTCGAGGAGTTCGGCCGCGATCGACTGTGCCGCGCTGCGGGACAGCCCTTGCAACCGGGCGATGAGTCGGAGATTCTCGCGGCCGGTAAGCTTCTCATCGACCGAGGCGTACTGGCCGGTGACTCCGATGAGCTGGCGAACTCGATGCGGGTTGCGGGCGACATCGACTCCGAAGATCTCCGCCACTCCCCCGCCGATCGTCAGCAGGGTCGAGAGCATATTGATCGTCGTCGTCTTCCCGGCACCGTTGGGTCCGAGCAGTCCGAAGACCTCCCCGGGGCGGATGTCGAGGTCGATTCCGTCAACGGCGGTGAAGTCTCCGAAGGACTTGCGCAGTCCTCGGATCGACACCGCCGGAATAGTTGATCGGTCCTGTGCGCGTCCGGTGGACGCTGTGCGTGTTTCATTCATGCCGCCAGTGTTCGCCACTGCGGTTTCAGCGTGGTTTCACGGATGGAGCACGATGGTTTCAGCAGTTCGGGCCGGGCTGAAATCGCGGTGAGTTCCGGCGACAGTGACTCGAAGCAGGAGTGGAGTCACTCGGCTTCTTCGGGATTCCTCCGCGGCAGCGACACGGAGAGCACCGCGCCGAGCGCAGCAAGCCCCGTTGCCCACCAGAACGCCTGATCAAAGCCGAGCGCGAGCTCGCCGATTGTCGAGGCGCCGTGGGTGGAAGCGGCAAGGACAACCGCGAGCAGTCCAGCCCCGAAGGCTCCGCCGAGCTGACTGGCGATTCTGGTGATGATGCTGGCATCGGGCATCTGGGCGCGGTCGAGTCCGCGGAATCCCAATGCCATGAGCGGAACGGTGACCACGCCGAGACCGGCTCCGCGGACGAGGAGCGAGAGCATGATCAGCCATCGGCTCGTGCCGGTGCCGACGAAGGCGAACGGCAGTGTTCCGAGTACGACGATGACGAAGCCGATGACGACGAGCCAGCGCGGACCCATCGCGTCCGAGAGGCGGCCGGCGATCGACCGGCTGGCCAGAGTGCCGATGCCCTGCGGGATGAGCAGCATTCCCGCCTCGAGCACGCTGGAGCCGTGCACCTGTTGAAAGAACAGCGGCAGAAGGATCATGGCACCGTAGAGCGCTGTACCCGAAAGGAAGAGCAGCAGCGATGCCGAGGCCAGCGGCCGGCTCTTCAGCAGACGGATATCGACGAGCGGCTGCTCCTTCGTTTTCAGCGTGTGAACGGCGAAGAGGACCACGAGCACCACGCCGGCGATCAGGGGAAGGAGAACATCGACTCTGGCGAAGCCACCGGGCTCGCCGGAATTCGACAGCGCCCACAGGAGCCCGGCGAGCCCTGGAGCCAACAGCACGAAGCCGAGGCCGTCGAAGGGGACACGTCGGAACGGCTGGTCTCTGGGCAGGATGATGATCGCGAGCGCGATCCCGATGACGCAGAAGGGCACATTCACCCAGAACATCCACGACCAATGCAGGTGCTGGAGAATCGCGCCGCCGACGACCGGTCCGAGGATCGGGCCGAGAACCGCCGGAAGGCTCACCACAGACATGACCTTCCCGATGTTCCTCCCGTGTGCCGCCTGCATGACGATGGTGGCCATGAGCGGCAGCATGATTCCCCCGCCCAAGCCCTGGATGACGCGGAAGGCGATGAGACTGCCGGCGCTCCAGGCGAGACTGGACAGAATCGAGCCCACCAGGAACACGGACAGTGCGATGATCCACAGACGTTTGCCGCCGAGGCTCCTCTGCGCCCACCCCGTCACCGGAACGGCGATACCGAGTGCGAGAAGGTACCCGGTGGTCACCCATTGGATGGTCGCAAATCCGGCATGGAGTTCGCGGGCCAAGGTGCCAAGGCCCACGGCGACGATCGTCGTGTCGAAGAGCACAGCCAGCGCACCGACGAGCACCGCGCCGGCTGTCCACCAGACGTGTGGGTCGACTCTGGCAGAGGCAGTCTGAGTAGTGGTCATCGCGGAACTCCCGAAGAATTTTAGATACAATCTGTATCTAAATGGTAAAGCGAGATTTTAGGATACGCAATGTCTCTTAATGAGTCACCCGATAGCCCACCGCCGCGCCGGCGACGCGGCGCCGAGCTCGAGGCCGCCCTTCTGGATGCCGCATGGCAGGAACTTGCCGAGAAGGGGTTCGACGACTTCACCCTCGAGGGATGCGCTGAGCGGGCGCAGACGAGCAGGGCGGTCTTCTACCGCCGCTGGCCGGGCAAGGTCGAGCTGATCAACGCAGCCGCGGCCAGAGCCGGTTCGAGCGAGGAGGTGCCGGATCCAGATACGGGGTCTCTGCGGGGAGACACACTCGAACTGCTCAGGCACACGAACCGTTCGCGTGCACGCATGGGAATCCAGATGATGATGCGGCTGGGAGGATACTTCGAAGAGACGGGTGGAAGCTTCGCCGACCTGCGCAATTCGTTTCTTTCCCGCCGCGGCAGCGCCATGGACGCGGTCATCGAACGCGCGGCGGAGAGAGACGAGGTCGACCTCAAAGCGTTGACGCCGCGCATGATCGCGGTGCCGTTCGACCTCTACCGACACGAACTGATCATGACGCTCAAGGAGGTGCCCGACGACGTCCTGGAAGCCATCGTTGATGAGGTGTTCCTGCCGCTCGTCACACGCAGATGACGAGTGAGCCCGTCAGCGCCGGGCCTCACTTCCAGCGCTTCGATTCCGGTCGGCCCTCCGCCGTGGCACACCGAAGAACAGTGCCCGATCACTGATGACGATCACGGTCGACAGCACCAGCAGCAGACCGGTCTGCAGCACCTTCGAATCGGGGTCGGTCATGAAGAGTTCGGCGGAGACATTGGCTGCGGCATGGAAGACGATGGGGACGATGATGCTGCGCCCGCTGCGGAAATAAAGCCAATTCATCAGCACAACGAAAGCCACCATCGAGGCGGGGAAGTTGAGCGTGTAGAGCAGCCCTGACTTCACGACCTCATTCTGATAGTAGCCGTCGATGAATGACAGCGGCACATGCCAGAGAGCCCAGATGAGCGTGAACAGCATCGATGCGGAGAAGACTCGCATCTTTCGCACCAGCGTATCGGTCCCGTAGCTGTGCCAGGCGAGCTCCTCGACCACAGCCGCGCCGAGCAAGGTCACCCAGACCGGCATAAGTCCTGATGAGAAGCTGAACCCGGTGCGCAGCTGGAACTGTTCGGCCCCATGCCCGAAGAGCAGAGACAGACCCTGAGCAGCCATGAGGCTGAGAAACGGCAGGGCCACAGCACAGACGACGAAGAACCACCCGCGACCCTTCGGCCGATGCAGGCGATTGACGACATCAGCTACAAGCGCCGGCCGTCGGCGGATGAGAAGGAAGACGACGGCGAGCGGAGACAACAGGCCGGCAACGGACAGGAGCAGAGTTCCGATGAGTACGGGTTCATTCTGGTGTGGCAACCGGCTGAGGAGGGCCGCAAGAGACCAGAAGCCCCACGGAAACGCCGTCGCCAGCACGTAGAACAGGACGGGCCGGTCGTACTCGCTCAGGATCGCCTCGTTCTCCACAACCCCGGTGCGACCTTGCCCCTGCCCGCTCCACCCCGTCAAAGCCCGCGTCGTCATGATTCCTGAGAATGGTCAGTCGCTGTCATGTAGCGAGCTCCTCGAGGCGTTTCTGCCAGAAGACGATCTCCTCGAAGAGGCGGGCAGGATCGAGTCCGGCCGCGTACTCGATGAGTTCGTCCTCTTGGTTCGGTGACATCACCCCGGCGGTGCGAAGACGTAGGAACGGTGTTCTCGGTTCGTCATAGATGCGCCGGCGCCATCCGTGCTCATCCTTCTCCCACCCGATCGGCTTGCGCGTGGGGGTGAAGTAGTTGAGTCGGTCGTCGACGGCCCGCCACAGTTCATTGAGCGCATGTCTGGCTGCACCCGAGTCGTACCGACGGATGCCGCCGTACTCGTGCACGAGGTGCTGATGGCGGGACGCTTCGGGAAGCCGGTCCCGTTGGTGGTCTTTGAGCACCGGGCTGAAATGGATGTCGAGTTTCCGGGCCCATCGCCCGGTCGCCTCGTGGACCGCTTCGTCGGCATTGTCCAACTCGATCGCGTTGACCCAGAAGGGGATTCCCTGAACCTCGTCGAGCGACCACTCGAGCAGCTCCACGACGGCGGCTGCATCGTTGTTTTCGAGGCTGCGGGTGAATACCCATCCCGTGTGCAGACAGGTGGCGTTGATCGTGAAGATGCAGTTGTGCGGAAGGGTCGGCCCCGCGTGAGCGATAGTGTCGGCGAGGAAGAAGCCGGGCTCGGACGCGTTCGGCCCTGAGGCGAAATCGAGAAACTCCTCGGTGGGGCTGGTGAACCGTTTCGTCGACACGCGACGATCCCGATAGTCAGCTGATCGCGCGGTGCGCAGGTACCGGTCGATGGAGGCCGGACTGACCGTCAGCAGCTCGTCACGGACTCGACTGCTGTAGCCGCCGCGGCCGGGCATCAGCGCACCGTGCCGTTCGGCCGCGTCAAGGAGCTGAGGCATCACCGCGGCCAGATACTTTCCGCTCTGATATCCCGACCATTCCCACACCTTGACGAGCAGGGCCCGTGACTCGGTCGAATACCGGCAGCACCGCGTGCTCGGTTCTCCCCCAGCCGGGCCCTGGGCATCGGATCCGACCGCAGCCGTGTTGTCACTCACCACCCCGGCCGCGAGCTGCGCCAGTCGCCGCCGAGCGTGATCACGCGACCATCCGGTGAGAGTCATGATCTCGTCGAGGATGCGCCCCTTGTCCTTCTTCCGCGCCTCGGAATAGAGGCCCAGAAAGTCACGGACCAGGATCTGCGAATCCGCATTCGAATTGCCGACGATGTCGTGATTATCCTGTTGTTTGCTCATGAACGTCTTTGTTCCTCCGAATTCTGGGGGGGTCGCATCGTAGTTTTCGATCAACCCCAACTCAATTCGCACGATGCTATTCTGTGATTAGGCAGGAGGTCTTCCTAATCGTCGGAAGACAGCGGAAATGTCACAGACCGCAGCACGGTTGCTCGGATTATTGTCATTGCTGATGGTGCCCAGGACCTGGTCGGGCACGGAACTGGCCGATCGTCTGGAGGTGAGTCCTCGGACCGTTCGGAACGATATCGGTGCGCTGCGCGACATCGGCTACGTCATCGACGGCACCCGCGGCAACGAGGGCGGCTACCGGCTTTCCCCGTTCAATTCGGCCATTCCGCCTCTGCCGCTCGACTCCGATGAGGCGGTGGCCGTCGCTGTCGGCCTCCACTCGGGGCTGAGCTGCATCATCGGCGGTATGGAGGAGACTTCGGCACGAGCATTGGCCAAGCTCGAACACATCCTGCCCGCCGCGGTCCGCACCAGGGTGCACTCGCTGGCCCACTTCACCGTTCCGGTCACAGGGAACCAGCCGATGCCGATCGTTGAGCCCGGTCTCATCGTCAGCCTCATCGATCACTGCCACCGACACGAGCGACTGCGTTTCCGCTACCTCCCCGAGGACGCCCCCGGAAGTCAACCGACCGAGGAGCTCCATCTCGAGGTCGAACCCTATCGGCTCGTCAACCGCCAACACCGCTGGTATCTTCTCGCCTTCGACCCCACGACCAATGATTGGCGGGTCTTCCACGCCGAACGCATTTCGCCGAAGACTCCCAGCGGGCTCCGCTTCGAACCGCGCCCTCTGCCCGCCCGTGATATCGGCGACTATGTCGAACGGCACTCCATCGGGCCCCGTTGGCGACACTCTGCCACGGTCATCGTCATGGCACCGGCCGCCGAAGTGAAGTCGATGATCATGCCTGCAGAAGGCACGGTCGAACCCGTTGACGACGATCGTTCGCTCGTGACCATCGGCGGACAGGACCCGACCACCATGGCGTTGGCCCTGGCAAGGTTGGAGGTCGATTTCGCTGTCGTCGACAGTTCCGAGCTCCGCGACAGTCTGCAGACGCTGGCGGACCGGTTGGGACGAGCAGCTGAGCAGAACAAGGCCGTCGGTCAACCGGATCGCCCCTCGGACATCTCTGGGTGAAAGGTTCAATCGCACAGTGAGCGCATTGTGCGATTGTGCGGAATTTGGCGGGCATGACCGGTGAGTCGTGTCCATTCATTGTGCCCAGATAATCCCCGACTGTAACTTTTCTGGACGCCTTTCAATCACAGATGAACATGATCTCGACTAATCGTCTGATGAAGAATTCGAAGAAAACAGGCTTGTCCCCCGAATGGAGAACATCGATGCTCGTGCTGTTCCGACACGCTTTCATCGTCCTGGCAGCCGTCCCCCTCATAGCAGGATCCATCCCCGCCGAGGCGGTCCCGAAGAGCACGGATCCCCTCGGCCCCGAATCCGCCCAGTCCCTCGATATCCGTCCGCGCCAGATCGCCAGCGAGGAGTTCGTCACCGGAAAGAACTCGGTGCGTATCTCCGTCGAGGGCCTGTATCCGGACGAGGAGGTGCGACTCGATGTCGATGCCGCACCCCGCGAGATCGACGACTTCCAGCAGACGAAGCGGGTCGGTCAGAACGGGTCGGTGACCTTTGACGTCATGGGAGTCTCCGCATCGGACCCGAACCGGTATGCCGGGAACTACCGAGCTCAGGTCATCACCATCGGCGGAGACCGCACGGAACGGATGACCGCCGCGTTCACCGTGATCGCGGTCGCGCCCCACACTGACCGTCTCAAACTCGACAGCGTTCCCCGATGAGCAGCGACCGTTCATCTGCCGCACCCGCAGCGACCTTCCACGCCGAGCAGCTGACCACCCGCATCGGCAAGGTGAACCGCACCTACGCCCGCTTCTACGGTCCAATGTCGCTGCTGGTCATGCTCATGTCGTTCTTCCCCTACTACTCTCAGGGGGCCGAAAGCACGACGACCTACGGAAATCTGTGGCAGGAGGTCCTCCTCACCGGTCACGACACCGATGTCTTCGCCCTGGTCGTGCTGCTCCTCACCGCCGGATTGCTGGTCCCGGCCTCGGCTGGAAGGGTCTCGACGACCGGGCTCATCGGCATCCTCACCGGCTCGATCATCATCGGGTGCACGCTCCTGCAGTCGCCGGGCTATGTCAGCCCACCGGCGCTCACGATTTTCGGCATCGTCGATATCGTGCTGAGCTTCCTCATCGCATCCGTCGCCGTCATCCACGCCTTCCACCTGTTCGCCCTCGACCTCGAATTCCAGCAGCGCTTGAGCTGACGACGTCGGCCTCCGAGTCCGTCGGCCGCACGAACCGACACCTACGGCTCGAAGCGCCCTCGTCTCTCGCCTCCGGCCCGACCGTTCTCTGCCCGTTCGCCTGACCGGCCGGCGGCGTTCACGGCGTCTTCGCCGCAAGGTCGCCTGCTCTCCGTAGCGTCACCGGCATGACACCACAGAGAGCGACATCCACCCGTTTCCGTCCCGTGACGATCCTCGCCACTGCAGTGCTCGCCGCCTCCGCTGCCTTCGGCATCGGCCTTGCCCCCGCCTCGGCCGCCTCCCTCGGCTCGAGCGACGATGCACCGGGACTCGCTTCACCCGGTGACCACGACTTCGCAGCCCCTGACAGGGTCGCCGACGTCGCCTTCCCCACCACGATCTCCCACCGCGGCGGAGCCGACGTCTACCCCGAGGAATCGATGGAAGGATTCACCGCCTCGGCGAAGGACGGGTTCCTCCCGGAGATGGATATCCAGTTCCTCGAGGACGGCACCCCGGTCCTCATCCACGATGACACCGCCGACCGCACTCTCAACGGTGTCAGCGGACCCATTCGGGATCTCAGCCGGGAGGAATGGGACTCGGCGACGATCAAGCACCCCACCGGCGGAGAAGAGGCCGCGACGGTCACTCTCGACGAACTCCTCGACGAGATGGGCGGCGAGGTCGTCATGGCGCCCGAGATCAAGCCCGGGGCCACCTCGGCGGAGGTCGTTCAGGTCCTCGACGAATTCGACGAACGCGGACTTGCCGACTCCCTCATCGTCCAGTCCTTCGACTTCGAAGCGGCGAAGACGATCGCCGAACGCGGGTACACCTCGCTCTACCTCATGGGCGCCACCCTGCCGAAGGAATCACCTCAGGAGATCGCCGAAGCCGGCATCGAATGGGTGGGACCGAGCGCGAAGATGCCGACGAACACCATGCGCACACTCGACAAGGCCGGCTTCCACGTCGCCCCCTACACCCTCGATACCGCGAAGGACGGGCACCGACTGCCCGGATGGATCGACGGATTCTTCACCGACGATGCCTGGAGCAGATGAGTAGACTGCACGGATGGAGCCTCTCGAACGCAGTGCACCGATCCCGGACCCGCTGACGCCCTACCTCGAGGTCGACCGGTCTCAGCCGCGGCACGAATGCTGGGTGACCGGACACATGGTCGCCGGCCTCGACGGCACCGCCGCCATCCACGGCCGCGTCGGCGCCCTGTCGACGGCACCCGATCAGGAACTGTTCCGACGGATGCGCCAGATCGCCGATGTCGTCATGGTCGGTGCGCAGACGGTGCGCAACGAAGGATACGCGCCGATACGGCTGAGTCAGGACGCTCAGGAGCAGCGGCGCCGAGGCGGCCAGTCCGCGATGCCGCCGGTGGCCGTGGTCAGCCGCAGCCTCGGCCTCGACTGGTCGTCATCGGTCTTCGCCGCCGCCCCTGACCATGCCAGGACGCTCGTCATCACCTGTTCGAAGGCGGATCCTGAACGCCTGGCAGCCGCCGAGAAGGCGGCGACGGTGATCATCGCCGGCGAAGACCGGGTCGAGCCGGCAGCGGCCCTGCAGGCTCTGGCCGGGCTCGGCCATCGTGTCGTCCTCTGCGAGGGCGGGCCCAGGTGGCTCGGCGAACTCGTCGCCGCCGACCGTCTCGATGAGCTGTGCCTGTCGATCTCCCCGCTCATGGGCGGCGATCCGCTGCCGGTGAGCATCGCACCGTCGGGAGCGGGCATCGCCGACTTCGACCTCAAGTCCACGATGATCGAGGACAGCACGCTCTTCCTCCGCTACGAGGCGGCCGCGGCGAAGACCCCGGCAGACACTGAGAGGAGCCCGAAATGAGTGAGACGGGAATCGACGACCTCATGGCCTCGGTCGACTCTGCGCTGATCGTGGTCACCACCTCGGCGGAGGGAGAACCGGCCGGGTGCCTGGTCGGATTCCACACCCAATCGAGCATCTCACCGGAGCAGTACTGCTTCTGGCTGTCGAAGGCCAACCACACCTACCGGGTCAGCCTGCGGTCGACTCGCTTCGCCGTCCATTTCCTCACCTCCGCTGACCTCGAATTGGCCCGCCACTTCGGGTCGCAGACGGGCGAGGACACGAACAAGTTCACCGACCTCGACCACACCACCGCCGAGGAGGGGGTGCCCCTGCTGACGGATCTGCCGAACCGCATCGTCGTCGAACGCCTCGCCATGCTCGACGACGGAGGTGACCATGTGGCCAACACCTGCCGGGTGCTCTGGGCGGAGTCGGCCGGGTCCTTCGAGCCGTTGCGTGCCTCGCAGGTCGGTGACCTCTCCCCCGGTCATTCCAGCGAGGAACGTGCCGTGCATCCCTAGCCGTCGGCGCCCGCCTTGGCCCAGACGGCACAGCCTCGTTCAGCAGTCGGCTCTCACTCTGGAACGTGCGCCGATTCATGAGGCTGCACCACAGACGACCCTTTGTGACCTTGGCGAACAGCAGTACTGTTGAGCCATGGTGACAATGGCGGAAGTCATTCGGAGTCGACAGCATGCCGTCTGTCCATAATCCTCATCGCAATGCCATCGACCGTGTGGTCGTGACCTATCTGGCCGCCCTGCTCATCGGAACAGGCCTGCTGATGCTGCCCGCCGCGACAACCACTCCAGGCGGTATCTCGCTGCTGTCTGCTCTCTTCACTGCGACCTCTGCGATCAGCATCACGGGTTTGGAGGTGCTTTCGGCCGGCAGCGACTTCACGTTCTTCGGTCAAGCCGTGATCCTCGGCCTCATCCAGGCCGGAGGCCTCGGTGTCCTCCTGCTCACCACTCTGCTGGCCATGCTCGTTGCGGGAAAGGCGGGTCTCAGACTCCGCGAGTCGGCCGCCGCCGAGGCCAAGACTTCCGATATCGGAGGCATCAGGCCCATGGTGTTGCGGATCATCTGTCTGACCGCCGCGACAGAGGGGATCGTCGCGACGGTGCTGTTCCTGCGTTTCTTCACCTCCTATGGCGAGGAGGCGGGAACCGCGTTGTGGGACGGTGTGTTCCATGCAGTCTCGGCGTTCAACAACGCGGGCTTCGGACTCCGAACCGACAGCCTCGCCCTCTACGCCGCTGATCCCTTCGTGTGCGCACCCATCGCCGCGGCGATCATCCTCGGCGGACTCGGATATCCCGTGTTCATCGAGATCGTCCGCCGCTACCGGACTCCGCTGGCGTGGAACATGACGACACGCGCAGTGATCGTCGCGACGCCCGCGCTGCTCCTGGCCGGCACCGTGTTCATCGCTGTCGTCGAATGGAACAACCCCGACACTCTCGGCCAGTTCGACTGGTGGGGCAAAGTGCAGGCGGCTTCATTCCAATCGACGACCACGCGCACAGCCGGCTTCAGCTCGGTCGACATCTCGCAGCTGCACCCGGCCACCTGGTTCGGCATGGACATCCTCATGTTCATCGGCGGTGGTCCTGCGGGAACAGCGGGCGGCGTGAAGATCACCACCATTCTGGTGCTGTTGGCGATGACGTGGGCCGAGATCACCGGAGGCACTTCAACGAACCTCTTCGGAGCCCGGGTGGCACGCTCGGCTCACCGGCAGGCGACGACGGTGATCGTTCTGGCTCTGGCGCTCATCGCCACGGCGGTTGCCATCCTCATGCTCGACGCGCCACAGCTCGGGCTCGATCGGATCCTCTTCGAAGTGATCTCGGGGTTCGGCAACGTCGGCCTGTCGACCGGCATCACCGCCGGGCTGTCGGGAGTGAGTCAGATCGTCCTGATTCTGGTGATGATCCTCGGACGTCTGGGGCCGGTGACCGTCGCCTCGGGTCTGGCGCTGAGGGCCCGGACGATTCGCTACGAACTCCCGGTCGAACGGCCGCTCATCGGCTGAGCGTCCGGTTCACCATCGACTTCATCCAGATTCAGTCGTCACATCGGTTCGGAAAGGACAACGTATATGAAGAGAAGGAAGTGGCGCACGAGGCCCGCGGCGTTCTTCATGGGCAACCCCACACCCATGGCGCGGCACGGAGCCGTGGCCGTCATCGGGCTGGGCCGCTTCGGCGGGTCCCTGGCCACAGAGCTGGCCGCCTACGGTGTCGATGTCATCGGCATCGACATCGACGAGGCAGTCATCGCCCAATACTCTGACAAGTTGGCTTTCGTCTCTCGGACGGATGCAACGGATGAGACGGTGCTGCGTCAGCTCGGCATCGACAGTGTCACACGAGTGGTGATCGCGATCGGCGGCGATCTCGAGGCCAGCATCCTCACTGCTTCGAAAGTCCTCAAGATCGGGAATCGCCACATCTGGGCCAAGGCTGTCAGCCAGACGCACGCGGACATTCTTGGTCAACTGGGGATCGAGAATGTGATCCGGCCGGAGAACGACATGGGCCGCCGCATGGCGCATCTCATCCGCGGGCACATGTCCGACTTCATGCCGGTCAGCGAAGATTTCGTTCTCGCCCGCACAGCTCCGCCGGTGCGCATTTCGGACTCACCACTGGCTTCATTCGACATCAAGCGCGAATACGGAGTCAGCGTGGTGGCGTTCAGGCGGGACGGCGAGGAGAGCTGGGACATCGCCGATCAGGATGTCACTCTCTACGCCAACGATGAGATCCTCATCGCGGGAAGCCCCCGAGAGGTGGAGGACTTCAGCACCCTCGACGAAGAGGACGACGAGGAGGACTGAAGTCCCGAACCACTGCTCTCAGACGGCGACGACTTCGACCGGGATATTGCCGCGGGTGGCCTTGGAGTACGGGCAGAGTTCGTGGGTGCGGTCGACGAGCTTCTGTGCGGTCTCGTGATCGACATCGGGAATGGAGACCTCGAGCCTGACCGACAGTCCGAAGCTCTCACCCTCCTTGCCGATTCCCACCTGCGAGTTGACCACCGACTTCGAGGTGTCGATGCCCTGTTCCTTTCCGGCCAGGCCGAGTGCGCCCTGGAAGCAGGCTCCGTAGCCGACGGCGAAGAGCTGTTCGGGGTTGGTTCCGCCGCCCGGTCCTCCCTGCTCCTTCGGCGTGCGCAGATCGACGTCGACCATCTTGTCGTCGGTGGCTCCGTGTCCGTCTCGGCCACCGGTGATCTGGGCCTTCGCGGTGTAGGCGATGCTCTCAGGTGTGTTCAACTTCTTCTCCTTCTCGTCCGGGCTGAAATTGATTCAGCCGTGTGCTTTCGTGCTGGGCTGTTCAGGACCTGTTCTTCGTCTTCCGGCTGCTTTCGCGTTCGAGCGCTTCGACGAGTTCGTCCTTGGTCATGGTCGAGCGGCCAGAGATGCCGAGTCGCTTCGCCTCTGCATAGAGGTGCTCCTTCGAGGCATTCGCATCGACACCGCCGGCTGTCTGACGGTTGGTGTTCTTCCCGCCCTTGCTCTGGGAATCGGAAGGCCCGGGCGCAGGTTTGGCCTCCCACCGGTCGCCGACCTTCTCAAAGGTGTGTTTGAGCGCATCGTAGGCGACTCGGTGGGCCCGTTCCTCATCGTGATACTCATCCATCGCCGAGTCGTAGGCCTTGGCGAACGTGCGCTGAGCCTTCTGGCTCGACCGTTTCAGTGTTGCGGGCAGCTCCGACTTCTTCGGGGTTCCCGAACTGGTGGTTTTCGGCATGATGACCACTTCTCCTCAAGGTGTCGAGGTCATGGTGCCACTGACACTAACGCAGTTCCCGTGTTCATGTAAGGGGGCGCAGAGTCGGCAGCGATCCCCGTTCAGATACGGACGTCACCCGGGTCGACGTCATCGCGCAGGCCCCGCCAGATGGGGTGGCGCAACCGTCCTGCATCGGTCTCTCCTGCGTAGCGGACTTCACCGACCAAGGCGGGCCGGACCCAGTGAGCATCACGTGATTCGGCGTCCGGAACCTCGAGCGGCGGTGTCTTCCGTGACAACCGGTCGAGGCTGCGGCGCAGCGAGCGCAGCCCGTGTTCGTCGAAGCCGGAGCCGACGCGGCCCAGATAGACGAGATCGTTTCCGTCATAGGCTGCCAGCAGGAGGGAGGCGAAGGTCGGCGAGCGCTCTCCGGTGCCGGTGCGCCAGCCCACGATGATCACGTCTCGGGTCATGGAGTGCTTGAGCTTCACCCACGTCTGCGTGCGTCGACCCGAGAGGTAGACGCTGTCTCTCCGCTTGGCCATGACGCCTTCGAGTCCGAGCTGCTTGCTGGACTCCATCGCTTCGTCGATGCTTCCCTCGAAGGCTTCCGGGACATGGATGCTCTCGCCCTCGGACACGTGGCCCCCCAGCCGCTGCCGCCGATCGACATAGGGCACGCGCAGGAGGGAGTCCTCTCCTGCCTCGAGCACGTCGAAGACCATGAGGTGCACGGGCGTCCTCCGACGCTCGCGCTCGACGTCGGCCGTGCGGCTCAGCCCCATGCGCCGCTGGAGACGCCCGAAGTCGGGGCGGCTGCCGGGCCCGAGGGCGACGATCTCTCCGTCGAGGACGCAGTCGGAGTCGACGCAGTCCGCCAGTTCCGCCAATTCGGGATAGGTCTGAGTCATGTCCTTCCCGTTGCGGCTGGTGAGGACGACTCCTCCGGGAGAGTCTCCGCTGGCTGCTCTCACCGTCGCGAGGGCACGGATCCCGTCCCATTTCATTTCGAACGCCCAGTCCTCGGCTTCTCGTCGTACCGAGCCGAGGTCTCCGATGCGAGCGAGCATCGGCTGGATGTCCGATGCTCGCGGCCCTCCGTCCTGGCCGGTCGCAGACTTCGAAGTCTGGTCGGACTTCGACTCTCTCCCGGTGATGAGGTGGATCATCCAGTTTTTTTCGGGGTCCTTGTTCGGACCATGCTCACCGGTGTTGAACAGGGCGAAGCGGCGCACTCCCCCGAGCCCGCCGTCCTTCCGGCCGTGGAGGACGGCGATGATCTCATGCCCGTCCTCCCACTTCTCGACCTCACAGGTCCCGGCGTCCCAGATCGAGACCTCGCCGGCGCCGTATTGGCCCTTGGGGATCCGTCCTTCGAAGTCGGCGTACTCGAGCGGATGGTCCTCGGTCTGCACGGCCAGACGGTTGTGCTTCGGATCGGTCGGCGGGCCCTTCGGCAGCGCCCAGGAGACGAGCACCCCTTCGTGTTCGAGCCGGAAGTCCCAGTGCAGGCTGCTGGCATGGTGTTCCTGGATGACGAAGCTGAGGTCGCGTCCGCTCGTACCGTGCCTGTCGGGGATAGGTTCGCTCGTGTGCTTCGGATCCCGTTTGCTCCGATAGATCTCCAATCGATCGCGCTCGGGTTCCTGCGGTGCTTCGACACTGCCGCCGGTCGCCTCGGTGAGGGGCTCGAGCAGGTCTCCGTCGTCGAGACGATCGAGGACCTCTTCGAAACGCAGCTGTTCGACAGTCGCCGGATCATCGAATTCGGCCCAGGTGCGGGGCGCGGCGACCGTCGGAGCGAGTCGACCGCGCAGGGAGTAGGGGGCGACGGTGGTCTTCGCCGCCGAGTTCTGCGACCAGTCGATGAACACTCTGTTCTCCCGCAGGGTCTTCTTCATCGCCGAGACGATGAGGTCCTTGTGATCGGATTCCAGGCTGCGGGCAAGCTCGTGAGCGACATCGGAGATCTCCTGGGACGTCGCAGTCCCGTCCAGCGGAGCGTAGAGGTGGACACCTTTCGAGCCGCTGGTGACGGGGAATACGTCGAGGCCCATTCCGTCGAGCAGCTCGCGGACGAGCTGGGCGACTTCGACACAGTCGGCCAAGCCCCGTCCCGGTCCGGGGTCGAGGTCGAAGACCATCCGATCGGGGTGCCTGCTGTCTGACGAGATGGTGCCGGGGTCCTTCGCCCCGGTTCGCATCGTCCACTGCGGCACGTGGATCTCGAGTGAGGCCATCTGGGCCAGATACGTCAGCGTCGCCAGGTCGTTGACCAGCGGGTACCGCTTGGATCCGGTGGAATGGCGGATCGCGCGCGAGGGGATCCGCGACGGGGCGGAGTCGGGCAGATCCTTCTCGAAGAACACCTGTCCCGGATCCTCGGCCGTGCCGACGCCGTCGACCCAGCGTTTGCGCGTGGCGATGCGATCCCGAGCATGACGGATGAACGGCTCGGCGACCCTGGCGAAGTAGTCGAGGACTTCGCCCTTGGTCGTCCCCGTCTCCGGGTAGAGGATCTTGTCGAGGTTGGTCAGCGTCAGCCGATGGCCGTCGACGGTGACCTTCTGCTCCTGACGTGGCATGGGCACCTCCTGTGGACTGCAGGGTACTCGACTTCGGCGCAGCGCACGAGGGGGCACCACAACGCTGCCCGGACGTGGTAATGTCCCGAGCGCAAGCGCCCACCCTGCCTCGGGCAGGCATTCGGGCCGAGTTGGTCCGGCTCAGTTGAGCGACACGAAAACGGGTGTGAGACCACCGCTCGATCACACCCGCAGACAGTCGGGAGGTTGAGAATCATGAGCGAATCCTCATCGGACGAGAAGATCCCCACGCCGGACGGCATCGACATGAGCAAGATGCCGCCAGACGACAAACGCACACTCAAGCGCGCCATCGGAGGCTCAGCGCTGGGCAACGCCGTCGAATGGTTCGACTACGGCGTCTACTCCTATGTCTCGGTCTACATCGCCAATGCGTTCTTCCCCGGCGAATGGGGCGTAGCCCTCACCTTCGCCTTCCTCGCCCTCTCCTTCGTCTTCCGGCCGCTCGGCGGTTTCGTCCTCGGCCCCTTGGGCGACAAGATCGGGCGCCAGCACGTCATGGTCCTGACCATCATCATGATGACGATCCCGACCACACTGATCGGCATCCTGCCCACCTATGCCACTCTGGGCGCCTTCGCCCCGATCCTGCTGCTCCTGTGCCGGATGGTCCAGGGCTTCTCCACCGGCGGGGAGTACGGCGGTGCCGCGGTCTACATGGCGGAATCGTCACCGGATAGAAGACGTGGCTTCTGCGGTTCCTTCCTCGAACTCGGCACCGTGGCCGGGACCGCCTCGGCGGCTCTGGTCTGCACCATCCTCCTCGTCCTCGTCGGCAGCGACGGCATGGACGCCGGCTGGTGGCGTCTGCCCTTCCTGCTCACCCTGCCGCTGGGCGCAATCGCTCTGTGGCTGCGGATGAAACTCGATGAGCCCGAGGCCTTCTCCGAGGCGACGTCGCGGCAGAAGACGACGAGGAAGCCCTTCCGGGATCTGTTCCGCGGATATTCGAAGCAGATCACGATGCTCATGGCGTTCGTCGTTCTGCTCAACATCGGCCAGTACATGGTGCTGACCTATATGCCGACCTATCTGGCCGATACGCTGGGGCATTCGGAGGTCGAGAGCAACTTCATGCTCATCGGTCTGCTCGCGGCGATGATGGTCGTCATCACCCCGCTGGGGCGGCTGACGGACTCCATCGGCCGCAAACCGGTGCTGTACACCTCGGCGATCGGTTTCATCCTCCTCTCCGTGCCCGCCTTCATGCTCATGCATGCAGAGGGCCCCGGCTGGCAGATCCTCGGGTTGGGCATCATCGCCCTGCTCCAGGTGATGCTCCAATCCTGCGTCTCCGCGACACTGCCGGCGATCTTCCCCACGCAGGTGCGCTTCTCCGGATTCGCCATCGGCTACAACATCTCGACGGCGATCTTCGGCGGCACCACGGCAGCGGTCAATACCTTCGTCATCAAGCAGACGGGATTCGACCTTTTCCCAGCCTTCTACCTGGTCGCGGCCGGTATCATCGGTCTCATCGGCATCCACTTCTTCAATGAGACAGCCGGGCGGCCCATCAATGGTGACACGCCCCCGGGCTCCGAAGACGAGGAGCTCGCCGAGATGGGCTATGAGCTCATCGGGTTCAACGACAACGGTGCCGGCGAGGAGAAGGCGACGACGTGATCACCACCCACGTGATCACACTTGCAATGCCCTGTTCCATGCATTGCCGGGCAGCAGCCGGGGTCTTCTCCGCGTAGAAGGCCCCGGGCGACAGTCACGCAGGGGCTGGCCAAGCTTCGGTGCCTGCGTTTCAATGGAGGTATGAGAGCGATTTGGACCGGGTCGATTGCTTTCGGTCTCGTCAATGTGCCGGTGAAGCTGTATTCGGCGACCGAAAGCCACGATGTGCGGATGCACCAGGTGCATGAAAAGGATGGCGGGCGCATCCGCAATCAGCACCGCTGTCAGGAATGCGGCAAGGTCATCGACTACGAGAACATCGTCAAGGCCTACGATGACGGCGATCATCGCGTCATCCTCTCGGACGAGGATTTCGAGGCTCTGCCCGCCGATGACAGCGACGACCTCGACGTGTTGCAGTTCGTCCCCAGCGATCAGATCGACCCGATCATGTTGGAGAAGTCGTACTTCCTCGAACCGACATCGAAGACGCCCAAGGCCTATCTGCTCCTGCGCCAGACGCTCGAGGACACGGACCGGACGGCGATCGTCAAGATCACCCTGCGCACCCGGACCCGGCTGGCGATCCTGCGCGTGTGCGGAAAGCTGCTCATGCTCCAGACGCTGCGCTGGGCCGATGAGATCCGTGACGTCGATTTCAAGGGTGTCAATTCCCGCGCCCAGATCTCTGACCAGGGTGAGACGCTCGACCTCGAGGAGGCCTTCCCCGAGGACGAGGAGGATGAAGCGCCGTCCGGCGACGTCATCGACCTGATGGAAGCGCTGTGCAAATCCGTGCACAGCATCCGTTCGCAGAAGCAGACGAAGAAGCGCACAGGCTGAACCTGCCGAAGACCAGGATCAGGGGAACGGATGAGCCCGCATCACAGCCAGGGGCGCATCGGCACGAGCACACGTTCGGCGAGCTTGGTCAGCCGGTGGCGGTTGAGCCACTCGGAGCCGAGTTCGACACAGTGTGCGGAGTCGCTTTCGAACACCTTCTCCATTTCAGCGGCGAATGCGCTGTCGATGACTTCGACATTGGTCTCGTAGTTGAAGGTCAGCGACAGTCGGTCGATGTTGGCCGTACCCACCGTCGACCATTCGCCGTCGACGGTGGCGACCTTCGAATGGATCATGCTCGCGGTGTAGAGCAGGACCGTGACCTCGGAGTTGATCATCTGCTCGAAGAACCCTCGTGAGAGCCAGTCACCGAGGATGTGGTTGGACTCCTGCGGAACCATCACCCGTACGTCCACTCCCCGACCGGCGGCTTCGATGAGGGCAGCCAACAGCTGCTGGTCGGGGATGAAGTACGGAGTTGTCAGCCAGATCCGCGTCCGGGCCCGGGCGAAGGCGTTGAGGTACATGTTCCGAATCGGATAGACGAGGTGGATCGGAAGATTCGCCGAGACCCGAAGCTTCGATTCCCAGGCCGCAGGAGGAACCCAGGGGATCTGTTCGTCCGCGTCGTGGAATTCGTTCCAGACCTGCGTGATCGTCTGCCGCAGACCCCAGGCCCCGGGACCGACCGATCGCAGGTGGGTGTCACGCCAGTGACGGGCGTAGAGAGCTCCGATGTTGAATCCGCCGACGAATGCCACATCATCGTCGATGACGAGGATCTTCGAATGGTTGAATCCCGAGTGGCGCATCGGTCCGCGCCAGAACCGCCGTGCCACCGTCGGCAGGCGCAGTACATGAATGGATTCGGAGAGCTGATGGTAGAACGAACTCGGGACCGACAGGTTCGCGAAGCCGTCGTAGATGAGGTGGACTTCCACCCCGCGTGCGGAGGCGGCGTTGAACGCGTCGATGAACCTCTGCCCCACCTCGTCGTTCTTCCAGATGAATGTCTCCATGAGGATCGACTCTCGGGCGGAGCCGATCGCATCGAGCATGTCATCGTAGAGGGTGGAACCGTCAGTGTAGATGTTGAGTTCGGACTGTTCGACCGTCGAGCTGAAGGTTCCCGGTCGCGGAGCGATGCGCGACTTCCGTCCTCGTTGCTGGATGAGATCGACGGCCATCGAAGCAACGACGGTCGCCGGCACCGCGCTGGCCACGCCGGCAATCGCCCAGGGGATGATTCGCTGCAGTCCGCTGACATGGCGGAGGGCCGAATTTCTCACAGGAGACACTCGTTCACTCTATCGCCTCCACCCCGTCAACCTCCATCAGGTGAAGATGCTGCTCACTCCCCCGAGTCCGACGAGGCAGCCGTCGACCCGACACGCGACGGCCACACCCTCTTACGCCTCTGCCGGAGCTGAACTATTCTGGCCGGAATTCGCCACCGACCTGCTGCAGTTCGCCAAGGGTGTGATCGCCGCGACCGCGGCGTGGTGGCTCTCGGACTCCGTCCTGGACAGCCAGATGGCTTTCCTTGCGCCGTGGACCGCGCTGCTGACAGTCCATGCCACCGTCTACAGGTCGTTGTCGCGAGGTGTGCAGACGACGATCTTCGTCCTCGGTTCCGGATTCGATTCTCAGCAGCCGCTGCTCGGCAACCGATTGCTCGAACTCGGTCTCGGTGTGGCCGTCGGCCTCGTGGTCAATCTCCTCGTGGTCCCGCTCCTGCAGGATCGGCAGGCGGCACGCTACATCGACAGCGTGAACCGGCAGATGGGAGACGTGCTCATCGACATGCCGGACCAGTTCCATCGCGCATGGGACGCAGATGCTGCCCAGCAGTGGTTCGAACGCACAGAAGCCATGACCCAGGAGCTCGAATCCGCATGGCAGACCGTGCGATTCGCCCGCGAGAGCCGACGCATCAATCCCCCCACAGCGCTGCGTTCCAGCAGACTGGGCCGACGGGCCGCCGCCGATGCCGGACGGTCCATCGCCGATCCCGATGCCGAGGTCCAACCGATCTTCGACCGCCTCGAGCAGCTGCCGACCGATAGCTCGAAGGATCTGACGCTTCCGCAGATCGCCTGGCCGTTCTACGGCTCACTCATCACGAGCCTGCGCCACATCGTCGTCATCGTCGACGACGTCGCCTCGGCACGCAGAGCACGAGAATCGGGCTGATGCGCGCGAGCTGAGTCTCCGATCACCCGTTGAGCCCGAGCCCGGCCTATGTCTCGTCACCTCGGCGCTCGAGCCTGCCGCGTCGATTGTGCCAGACAGCTCCCTGCCTGATCGCTTCGCGCACGGCCGCACGGAAGCGTCCCGCCCCCATCGGCGAGCCCCGATCGCGCGGTAGAGTTCCACCTCGCCGACAGGTTCCATGCGGTGGACGAAATCGATGATCCCGTTGACCTCGTTGGCAGAGACCCCGGTCGGAACATCACCTGAGGACGCCGAGGGCCACGGCGCATAGATGCCGGTCAAGTGTGACGGGGCCGGCGAAATCGCTCAGCGACCACAGGAAGATGAAGATCGGCACGTTGGCCATTGCCACACCGTAGAACCCGTGGAAGAGCGTGACGAGGTTGAAGGTGATTCCGTTGCAGAGGAACGCCTGTCCGACAAAGAGGATGAGGCAGAGGATCGACCGTTTGGGGTAGATCGTGAACGCGACCTTCATGATCTCGACGAAGGAGATCGTCTTCCGCTGTCGCACGGTGATGATCTTCTCCGGTGCCGGCAGGGCCTGGGAGGTCTCCACCTCGACGCCGTCTTCGATGTCGCCGACGATGCGCTCGGCTCCGTCCTTCTGCCCAACAGGAACCGTTGATGATGAGGTCGATACGTCCACGCACGCGGGCCGGGATGAGTTCGTCGATTGCCGAATTCACGGCCGCGTATTCGCCGCCGATCCCGGCGCCGGTGAGGAAACGGGTGTATGACCCGACCGCTCATCACCAGGGGTTGGCGTCCTGCCACCGACGGAACCAGTACGGGTCGCCCTGATAGTGGGACTTCTCCGGTCGGCACCCGCGCAGATCCGAGTGCTCTCCCAGCCAGGTTCGCACCACGGACTGGACCTCATCCATGCGTTCGAGCCAGTCGTCGAGCGGCAGCAGGAGGACCGCCTCGTCGACGGCTTCGAGACGGCACGAATAGGTCGGCAGTCCCTCGGTGATCTGCGAATGCGTGTAGCTGATCTGGTCGCATCCGGTGGTGAGGTAGAAGCGGATGTACTCGCCGCAGACATATGAGCACAGCGTCTTGAAGTTCTGGTAACGCACAATCCATGCCGGCACCTCGTATTCGGACATAAGTTCTATTATGCGTTACTGAACGTCGTCTCACCAGCCCCGAGCACCATTCCACGTGTAATCGGGCCAGGGCAGATCGATGGGCGCCTCGAAGTCCTCCGCCAAGAGGGGCGGCATCGGCTCAGCGTCGACCCTGCGGGCGAATTCCGATTTCGCGTCGGCCAGAGAGCGGGTGACGAAACCTCTCGATGCAGGTGTCATCCGCATCTCAGCTATCCAGCCCGGCGGCATCTCGCGCAGCCGGTTCTCCATCGGTCTCGGGATCTCCGCCCGCGGGGACGTCAACGCAGTCCGAGAGCTGATTCTTGCCACACCAGCTATCCACTTCGCCGCCCGCGCCCACGGCAGCTTCGACTTCATCGCCACCGTCCATGGCCAGGTCTCGAGCGAAGTGCTCGCGACTGTTGAGTCTCTGCGAACCCTGCCGGAGGTCGCTTACCTGGATTCGTGGACCCACCTCGACCTCGTCAAGGAAGGATATGCCCGCAGCGTCGGACACGAGCTGCGCCTGTGAGAGTACGGACGGAAGACAGAATCCGGCTTGCCCTCGCCCCAGGACTGCCTTCAGGGCAGGGTGCAGCCAGTGAGCAGGACCCCGACGTAGGTGGCGATGACCGAGGAGAAGAGGACGCAGAAGGCGGCCAGCGCACTGCTCAGGGCCACCGTCGGCAGCAGTCCCGGGGACATCCCCACGGGCGCGACGAGTTGCCGGACCCGGTCGGGCCCGGCGATATTCAGCGCATATGAGCCGCCGAGGTGGCCGCCTTCTCCCACCTGGGGTCCGATCTTGAGAAGAGCACTGGCAAGCGCGGGTGTCCCTGCGACTTTCCGTGCACGGTCGTCGGCCGCGATCTCGAGGTAGAGAGGGACCGAGGCGGCGACCTCGGCGAAGAGCGGGATGAACCGCAGCGGCCGCACGAACGCCTCCACAACAGCCATGACGGCATGGTGGCCTTGGTCGACATGAGCCCTCTCGTGCTCGAGCACCGCCTTCAGCTCGCCTGGCTCCAGTGCCGAAAACAGGTCCTCAGACAGCACCACTCCCCCGTACCTGCGGGGCAGCGAGAACGCCAGAAGACGACGACCGCTCACAGCCTTGACGGTCCGGCCGGCCACCTCGACGTCCACGGCCTCGCGGCTGAGGAGGCGTGCCGTTTCAGCGTTCTCACGATGCCGCCGCCTGGCCAGAAGACCACCACGGATGAGGAATCCGAGGGAGACGACCAGAGGCAGAAGGAGGAAGAGGACGACGGGGACGAGCGTGTCGATCTGAGCACCGCCGAAGGGGTTCGCCGCGATGAGGCAGCGCTGGCACACGTCGCCGATGGGCATCGGCAGCACATCGGGGCCCTTGAGCAGCCATGCCGCCATGAGGCTGAGCGCGGTCACCACGGCCCAGGACAGCAGCGGCAGGGACAGGAGGGCGAACACCGCCACGCGCGGCACGCGCATGAGCACCGGCGCGGCCGCGCGGACGAGAGCAGGGCCGGCCCAGGCGAGGACGAAGGCGAGCGCGGCGACGCACGCACCGCTGATCAGCATGCTCATTCGGCGACATCCTTCGCCTCGAGGTAGTCGCGCAGCAGTCGGATGTCGGCGGCATCGATGCCCTCGACGAAGTGGAGGATCGAGGCCGCTCGGTCTCCGCCGTCGACCAGGGCCGCCCGCATCATCCGCGCAGTGTGCTGCTCACGACTGACGACCGGAGCGTGGAGAACCGAACGGCCGCGACGCTCGCGGCTGACGAGTCCCTTACGTTCGAGGTTGGTCAGCACGGTTGCGATGGTGGTGTAGGCGGGCTCGGCCTCCGAGAGCTCGATGATCTGCCGAACCGTGAGCGGTTCGTGGTCCCACAGCAGTCCCATCACCTGCTTCTCGAGAGCGCCGAGGCGAATCGGCGAGGAGCTCGCACCCCGGTCGTCGGTGTCAGTCATGAGCGGGTACTCCTTTCGGACGTGGGAAGCGGGCACGAGTACTGGCCCTTGAGACGGATGATCACGGCTGCCAGCAGAAGGATGACCGAGACTGCGGCCAGGAGGGGTTGGAGCGGTGCGAAGTAGGTCAAGGCGCCGGTGTAGCCCAGGGCCAGCAGTGCGATCTTGTTGCACACCGGGCATCCGACGGCGAACCATCCGAGCATTCCGCCCACGCCGCCGAGGACACCCGACCGCCCCTCGGAAGCGACCTCCGGGCCGCGTGCCCCTCCCTCGTAAGCGGAGTCCGGGTCGCTCGACCGCCCCTCGGATGCGGATCCCGGGCTGCGCACATAGCTGGCGATGAGCATTCCGAGCAGCAGCGCCGTGAGGATCCACACCGGGTAGTCCCACCACACGGGCGGGATGTCGCGGGCGAAGAGGGCATTGGGGATGAGCACCGTCGCGAACCCGATGATCACAGCGGACCCCGCGGCCGTGGCCGCGGCCACACCGATGCGCCTGCGGTCCCAGAGCAGGAGGCCCCGGTAGGCGTCTCTGAGCGCGTCGACAAACATGAGATCCCCTCTCTGACATGGTGACGACATGAGTCTACTATGCACATTAGTATACTATGGTCCATAGTAAATTGGTCGACTCGATCACACCCGACGCCCTCACCCCAGGAGGCTTTTGTGCTCCGCACCGAACGCGGCCCCATGTTCTGGCTCGTCCCTCTGACCGTCATCATCCTCGCCACTGTCGTCATCGGCATCGTCATCGTCAACCAGGGAGGCTCCGATGCCGATACCCAGGGGCAGAGTACGAGTTCGCAGAACGATTCCGCCGAGGAGGACGTCGATCTGTCCTTCGTCGAGCACAGGGATTCCGAAGAGACGAACGCGGTCGGCGACGTCGATGCCCCGGCCACTCTCGTCATGTACTCGGACTACCAGTGCCCCTACTGTGCAACATGGAACGAGGACACCCTGCCGGCGATGCTGGACTATGTCGACTCCGGTGACCTCCGGATCGAAATGCGCGACCTCGCGGTCTTCGGCGAGGAGTCCGAGCGGGCCGCTCGTGCCGTCTTCGCCGCAGGCATGCAGGATGAGTACTGGGACTACCACAACGCCCTATTCGAAGGCGGCGAGCACCGCCCGAAATCCCAGCTCGACGATGACTCACTCGTCAGCCTCGGCGAGGAGCTCGGACTCGATCCTCTGCAGTTCAAGCGCGACATGAATTCGACTCAGGCCCACGAGGAGTTCGAAGCCGTCTCCGAGGAAGGGCAGTCGATCGGCGTCTCGAGCACCCCAGCCTTCGTCATCGGAGGAAAACCGCTGCTCGGCGCACAGCCCACCCAGGAGTTCACCGACGCGGTCGATGAGGCGCTCGCCCGAGCCGAGGACTGAAACGTGCTCCGCCCCGCAGCCGGAGCGATGATCCTGCCCGCCTGCCTGCTCACCCTGGCCTCACTGACGGCCTGCACCGGCCTCGATGAGAACAGCGCATCGACCGACCCCAGGCCGGTTCACTCGCCGGCCGAGAAGCACACCCCCTCCACCACTGGGACCGGAGACGGCGAGACGGGTGTCGTCGACCCCGGCTGGGACATGGCGGCCCAGGAGGCCGACGGCGTGTTCCTGTCGCTGCACGAAAATGGCGCGGACCTCGAGTTCCGCGCCGTCGATTCCGCGGGGACGATCCTCTGGACGGCGCTGCGGCCGCGCGTCTGCTCCGGCTTCCTCGTCAGCGAGTCCGAGGCCGGACCCGTAGCCGTCCTCATGGACCAGCAGTCCGGATCGAACGGCTCACTGGCGACCACGGCCTCAGGATTCGACCTCCACACGGGCAGAGAACTCTGGGGCCCGGTCGAAGTGCCCGGGCCACTGCTCGGCAGCGGACTCGTCTTCGCCGGCCCACCGCAGGACTTCATCGGCGAAGGCGGCCCCCGCGTGGCACTCGACCCCGCCACAGGGAAGAAGCTGGCAACCGAGAACGAAGACTCACCCCGGGTGATCACTCTCCTGGGCAGTCATCTCATCCTCGCCGACGGTGGGAGGCTCGTCGCCCAGGACCTCGAGGGCCACCGCCTCTGGGCCCGCGAAGTCGAGGGCCTCGGAGTCTCAGCCGACGAGGCCCGCGAGACGCCATGGGAAGCGATCGGCGGATCCCACGCACTCCTCGGCAGCGCAGGCGACCGGCAGCGCACCCTGATCGACCTGCGCTCTGGCGCCGCTGTCGCCAGCAACATCGACAGCGCCGGCTACGATGCGGGCAGCCACACCCTCATCACGGCCGATGCGCAGCTGCACGGCTTCGACCTCAACGGCACGAAGCGCTGGGACGCACCGCTGGCCGACGACGCTGAGCTCTCGGCCGTCGGCGACGGTCGGATCGTCACTGCAGCCGGGGCCGGGAACGGTCCGAACGGAACCGAGACGAGATCGGCAAGTGACGGCCAGACCATCGATGGGGCCGAGGACGATCCGGCCACCCGACGTTTCGGCGCTGCGCACCATATCGCCGAAACCGGCGCCCGCCTCTTCGGCGATCCCGACAGCCCCCTGCTGTCGCCGAAGAAGCAGTGATCGCGGCAGCGGAATTTTCGACCCGGAAGACCGATGATCTATAGTTTACTAAGCATCTTAGTAATTAAGGAGTGAGGGCATGGCCAAACATGCGGCGCCGCGCACGCAGTACCGCTGGTGGATCCCCGCCGCGGTGGTCGTCACCGCCGCTGCGCTCGTGCTCATGATCCTCGTCATCGATCGGGGCGAGGACGAGGGGACATCGACCACGGCCGACAGCTCCGGCCCCGCTCCGGAAGCAGTCGTCACCGAGGTCGTCGACCCCGAACAGTCCGACCTCGGCGAAGACGACTCCGCTGACGAATCCGACCCGATGTCCGATGGCCCCGCTGATGCACCGGTCAAACTCGTCGTCTTCTCCGACTACCAGTGCCCGTACTGCGCGGCCTGGTCACAGGACACGCTGCCGACGATGCTCGACTACGTCGACTCCGGCGATCTGCGCATCGAGTGGCGAGAGGTCAACGTGTTCGGCTCCGCATCCGAACAGGCTGCGAAGGCCGCCTACGCCGCGGCCCTGCAGAACAAGCACTGGGAGTTCCACGATGCGCTCTTCGCCGACAGCAAGCCGCGCTCGCCCGATGAGCTCACCCCCGAAGCGCTCACCGAGGTGGCCGAGGACATCGGACTCGACACTTCCCGATTCACCACGGACATGAACTCCGAGGAGACAGCTCAGGCCGTGCAGGACAACGCCGAGATGGGCACCGACCTCGGCGCGTTCTCCACCCCGACCTTCATCCTCGACGGCCAGCCCTATGTCGGTGCCCAGCCCACGGACGTCTTCGTCGATGCCGTTGAAACGGCACAGAAAGGACAGCACTGATGGACATCAGCCTGATCAGCGCCTTCATCGGCGGAATCCTCGCTCTGCTCAGCCCCTGCGCCGCACTCCTGCTGCCGGCGTTCTTCGGATCCACCGTCGGGGCGGGGTCTCGGCTGGTGCTCCACGGCCTCATCTTCTACGTGGGCATGCTGCTCGTCCTCATCCCCTTGGGCATCGGCGCCGGCACGCTCGGGGCACTGTTCACCTCCCATCGCGGCGCGATCGTCCTCGTCGCCTCGGTGATCCTCATCGTCTTGGGCATCGTCCAGTTCTTCGGATTCGGATTCGATCCGGCGAAGGTGCTGCCGGGAGCCGATGCCGCCCGGCAGCGCTCCGCGCAGGCGACGGGCTGGACGAAGACCTTCCTCCTCGGCGCCACGAGCGGGATCGCCGGCGTCTGCGCCGGTCCCATCCTCGGCGCGGTGCTCACCCTGGCCGCGACCAAGGGCAGTCTCGTCCTCGGCGGCATGATGCTCGCCGTCTACGGAGCCGGGATGGTCGTGCCGCTGTTCATCATCGCGGCCCTGTGGACCCGCGTGGGCACCCGGACGCGTTCGATGCTCCGCGGGGGTTCGGTGACGCTCTTCGGCCGCAGGATCCCGGTCGTCTCGATGGTCACCGGGATCCTGATGATCGTCATCGGCATTGTGTTCTGGGCGACGAACGGCTTGGTCTCGGCACCGTCGCTGGTGCCGACGACCACGTTGGCCCATGCTCAGGAATGGGTGAGCTCCTGGTCCTCGACCACGACAGACATCATCGTCGTCTGCGTGCTGGCGGTCCTCGCGATCATCCTGTGGTTCCGCCACGAGCGTCGGCGCGCCCGACGCGCCGCTGCCGCGGATCAGCGCGAAGCGTCCTCGGACAAGGACGGTGCGGCCGCCGACCAGAATGACTCGGACGCCTCAGCCGAGGCGTCAGCGAAGCCGTCTCAGTCACCGGGGGCGAAGCACTGAACCATGCGCAGCCGCAGACTCCTCTTCGCCCTCGCCGGACCGCTCATCGGTGTTTTCGCCCTCGCGGGCTGTTCCTCGGCCCCCGACGACTTCGACCGGGCACCGGAGCAGGTCACGACCGATCTCGATGCCGTCGACGCCTCCGATCTGCAGCTGCCGCTCATCATCGAACCCCTCGAACTCGTCGAGCCCGGGTGGGACCTGCCGCCGGCCCACCACGGTGAGGTCTTCCTCTCCGCGAGCACCGGCGACGAGAACCTCGAGTTCTCCGCCGTCGACGTCCACGGCTCGATGCTGTGGCAGGCGAAGCGCCCGAGCGGGTGCACCGGCTTCACCGTCAGCGTCGATGGCGACGGCGATCCCCTGGCCGTGCTCACTGATTCCGACTCGTCGACGGACTGTGACGAGGATGTCACCGCCAGCGCCTTCGATCTCGAGACCGGCAAGCAGAAATGGGGGCCCGTGGACGTGCCCGGCCCGATGCGCGGGCCCGGCACGGTCTTCGCCGCCGAGGATGCCGCACCCACTGACGCTCTCGCCCTCGACCCGGCCACCGGCGAGGCGGTGCAGGACGGATCCACGGATGTGCGCCACCTCGGCGAATATCGGGGAACGATACTGAGCATCGACGGTGAGAAGCTGCGCGCCACCGGTGAGGAGTCCTGGGAGCTGTCACTTCCGGACAACGGCTGGAACGCCGATGAGCTGCGTGCCGCGCCCGGGGCAGCCCCGGGTGAGACAGTCATCCACCTCGACGCCGGCGACGGTGTCGGGCCGGTGCTCGACCGGAAGACCGGTGAACTGCTCGATGACGATGCCCGCGGGGTGGCTGCAGACGCGAACACCGGGGCCATCGTCACCCTCGGAGCGCAGGGGCTGACGGTCATCGATGACACAGGTAAGAACGAACTGCCGGTCTCTGTGCCGAAGACCGTCGAGCTCGAGGCAGCCGTCGGGGGCCTGATCTATCTGCGCGAAGAAGGCACACTGCGGGTCCACAACGCCACGACGGGCAGTCTTGCCCGCGGCTATCCGGCCGAAGGCTCGGGTGTGGTCGCGGTTCCGGTGGCGTTCACCGAAGAGGGGCTGGGCACGCTGCAGGCCGGCGATCGGACACTGCTGGCCACGGACCGCGTCGTCGAGGATCCCGAAGAGTCCTGAGGAGGCGCCTGGACAGGTTCGGTCAGAGGGTGCCGACAGGACCGGTCAAGGATCTTCTCAGAGTCTCGTCCCGCTGAAACGCAGGGCGCCCCGTTCTCAGTCGCCCGGTCTCCCGACGGCTTGGCGGGCCGCTGCGGCGACGAGCGCACCGAGTTCTGCGAATCTCTCGTCGGGGATCCTCTCCTGCGGTCCCCAGATGCTGATGACCCCGATGGGGCTGTGCTGCTTTGCCCGGATCGCAGCCGAGACACCGTGCACGCCATGCTCCAGCTCTCCGGCGGCGACGCTGTAGCCTGCAGTTCGGATATCAGCGAGCTCGGCTTCCAGTTCCTCAGTACGCGTGTGCGTGGACTCGGTGTGACCGGTGAGCGGCGCGGCAAGAACGGCGCGCGTATCACTCTCGGGAAGCCACGCCAGCATCGCCTTGCCTGCCGAGGTCGCATGCAGCGAGACCCTGCGCCCGATCCACCGCACGGTATCAGGCTGGGAGTCGGCGGCACCTTCATCGAAGTCATCCGCGACTTCGTGACCCTTCTGCTGCCGGTCCGCCCCGAGGGGATCCGCACGGCCCTGCACTCCCTCAAGCTGTGGCCAGTGCTCGACGGGGCCCGCGGCCGACCACGCGCCGATGTCGATGCCGCTGTCGAGGCGATCAGCGTGATCGTCAACTGGGCCCTGGCCGACAGCACGGTCTCCGAGCTCGAGGTCAATCCGCTCATCCTTCGACAGGCCCCAACCACTGTCGAGACCATCGGCACGACGGCTCTGATCACCCTCGACCGGCCGAAGGCCAACGCCGTGGACGTCGCAACCAGCAAGGCCCTCTACGCGGCGTTCTCGAAGTTCGAGGCCGACCCTCAGCTGCGGGTGGCGGTGCTCACCGGCCGTGGCACGCGCTTCTTCAGCGCCGGCTGGGACCTCAAGGCCGCGGCCGGGGGTGAAGCAGTCGATGCCGATCACGGCCCCGGCGGCTTCGCCGGACTCACCGAGTACTTCACCCGGACGAAGCCGATCATCGCCGCCGTCAACGGCTTGGCCTTGGGCGGTGGCTTCGAACTCGCCCTGGCCGCCGACCTCATCGTTGCGTCCTCGGCAGCCGAGTTCGCGCTGACCGAAGTGCGGCTGGGCATGATCGCCGACTCCGGCGGGGTGCTGCGCCTGCCCAAACTCCTGCCCACGGCAGTGGCTCTGGAGATGCTCATGACCGGACGCCGGATGGGCGCGGCAGAAGCCGAACGGTGGGGCTTGACGAACCGGACCGTCGAGCCTTCCGAGGTCGTCAGCAGCGCACTCGAACTCGCCGAGGAAATCAGTTGCGGGGCGCCTCTGGCACTGCGGGCGATCAAGGAAGTGGTCTTGGCCACCCAGACGCTCGACGTCGAGGAGGGCTTCGCTCTCATGCGCTCGGGCCAGCTCGAGGGCTACCAGACGATGCTGAGCTCGGCCGATTTCTGCGAAGGTTCGCTGGCCTTCGCAGAGAAGCGCGGTCCTGTCTGGCAGGGTCGCTGACTACCTGTGCTCGGCCCTGGGATGCACCCTCGGTTCAGTGTGTCGTGCGCGCCGCGCGGATGAGCACGAGGGCGAGCAGCACGCACAGCAGATAGGACGCTCCGACGGCGACCCAGCCGAGCGGGAACCCGCCCGGCGAACCGACGACCACACCCATTCCCAGCGGGCCGATGGCGAAGCCGAAGAACATTCCGGCCGTGACCATGCCGCTGGCCGAAGCCATCGAGCCCGCGGGGATGACGCGCATGAGCGCGGCCATGAGCACCACGGAGACCCCGAGTGCGGAGATGCCGTGGAAGGCCACGGCCAGCCACACCAGCAACGGCGAGCCGGCGGCGTCGGCGGTGAAGAAGAGGATCGCTCCGGCCAGGGCGATGAGGGCGAGGACGAGCAGAAGATGCGCCCCCGAGGCGCCCTTGGCCATGCGTCTGGCCCAGGTGACGCGGGCGATGACGCCGATGACTCCGGCCAGAGCCGCGGTAGCGCCGCCGAGGACGAGGGAGAAGCCCATCTCCCGCACGGCGAACAGGGGCATGTACACATTCGTCGCCTGCACGCCGATGCCGTTGATGAGCCCGAAGGCGGCCAGCGCCCACACCATTGCCGGGTGTCGGGCCGGTCCCGCAGGGGACGGTGCACGGCTGCGGTCGGCCGCCTCGGCGGGTGTGGCTGGGGTTGGGGTGCTCGGTGCCGCCTCTGCGGGCGCGTCTGCGGTGCCGACCTGTGAGCTCGGGGCGGGCAGCAGCGGGGTGGTGCGCAGGGATCGCCAGGTCATCGCAAGCAGGATGAGTGGAATGATCGCGACGGTCAGGGCGGCGCCGCGCCAGCCGACGCCGATCGCAAGCACGGGAAACACGAGGCTCGCAACGAGTTGGCTGACCTGGACTCCGGACTGTTTGATGCCGACCCAGCCGATCCGCTTGGCGACGGGGACGCGCTCGAGGAGGATCCGGTTGGTCACCCCGTTGGGGAAGGATTGGGCGATGCCGGACAGGCCTGCGGCGAGGAGCAGCATCCAGAACCCGTCGGGCACGGCCACCAGCAGCAGAGCGAGCGTGGCGAGGACGAAGATGAATGCCATGAGCGAGAGGTCGGAGTGCCGGTCGGCGAGCCTGCCCAAGGTCGCGTTGCCGATGGCCGCGGTGCCAAAGCAAGTGGTGGCCAGGAGACCGAATTGGGCTTCGGAGATGCCGAGCTCGGCAATGATCGAATCGCTGGTGGCGCTGAGGCCGTAGAGCAGGATGGGCCCGGCGGCCACGGCACCGAGGAGGACGGTGAGCAGCCCAATTCCCGGGGCTTTCCGGTCACTGCCGGTCATCGCCGACCTCTGCCGCTCATCCGAAGCTTCCCATCGCTGTTCTGTTCGTCTTGCTCCAAATGAGCATGGTATCCGGTAGGAGGCAGAGCCGGTCAGATCAGTCCACGCGCTCGGGATACGAATACACGTTGAACCTGCCCCTGCGGTTGAATCCGATGACGGTCACGCCGACCTCGCGGCCGTATTCGACGGCCATCGCCGAGGGGGCGCTGACCGCCGACATCATCGGAATGCCGGCCATCGCACATTTCTGCACGAGTTCGAACGACGCCCTGGCCGAGACCTGCAGAACGGTCGATCGCAGCGGCAGACCCCGGTTGGCCATGGCCCAGCCGATGACCTTGTCCACGGCGTTGTGCCGACCGACGTCTTCACGTCCGACGAGCAGTTCGGGTTCTTCTCGGGGATCTTCACCGACAGCGAAGAGTGCTGCGGCGTGGACTCCCCCGGTCTTGTCGAAGATCTCCTGGGTCTCGCGCAGCCGGTCGGGAAGCTCACCGATCCGGGCGGCCGAGATCAGCCGCGGGAACTCATAGTCTTCCTCGTCTTCGAGATGGCAGGAGGCGGGGATGAGCGGGAACGCCGAGGTCTTCGTGACCGCATCGGCGGCTGCGGTTCCGCAGATTCCGCACGAGGAGGAGGTGTAGACATTGCGGGCCGGGGCCGACTCGGGGTTCCACACCCCCGGTCGCAGTCGCACGCGGGCGACGTTGTAGTTCCGGGTTCCGTCGGGGGCGATTCCGGCAGAGAAGTTGATCTCCTCGATGTCATCCATCGCGGTCACGACCGCCTCGGAGAGCAGGTATCCGGAGATGAGCTCGACATCGTTCCCGGCGGTGCGCATGGTCACGGTGTACTGCTCACCGTTGAGCTGGATCTCCAACGGCTCCTCTCCTGCCAGGGAATCAGGTCCCGCGGAGATCTCGCCGGTGGCGTCGAACTTGTGGACTCGGGCGCGGACGGCCTTGCGCATCTGCATGGCTTCAGACCCTCGGTCCGTGATCGGTGGTGTCCTCGACCGACGTCTGGATGTGCTCGAGGAGGTCGTCGATGACCGTGATGCCGTCCTTGACCCCGCCCTTCGAACCGGGGAAATTGATGACGAAGCTGCGACCGCGCACACCCGCGACGCCGCGACTCATCACCGCCGTGGAGGTCGATTCCAGGCCCTTGCGCCACATCGCATAGATGAGCCCCGGCGATTGGCGCTCGAGAAGTTCGGCGGTGAACTCCGGGGTGCGATCGTCGGGGGCGAGCCCGGTGCCGCCGCTGGTGACGATGACGCGGGGACGTTCACCCTCCGGGGTGTCGACGAGGAGCGCGCGCAGCGCCTGACCGACGGGTTCGCCGTCGCGGACGACGACGGCATCGGGGGTCTCGTATCCGCGGCAGCGCAGCCAGTCGACGAGGATCGGGCCCGTGGTGTCGGCGGCCTCTCCCCTGGCCGCCGAGGTGGAGGCGATGATGACGGCGGCGGACCGTCCGGCGCCCAGGAGGGCATCGCCCTGACCATCGGCGGCGGAGTCGGTCACGTTCCTTACAGTGCTCACCCCTCCATCGTACGTCCCCCGCCCCTACACAGTCCTGCCGGAACCTGACTACAGCCGAACTTGCAGGTTGGGCGGACTCCTGAAATGGTGGTCGGTCACAGCGGGACGAGATCAGTGGGGGTTCATGGTCGGTCGAGAAGGCAGTCTGGCTTCGGCGCACTCCGAGCCGTCAGCGAAGATGCGTGTACTGCGCGGGATGTTCAAGAGACCGCCGCGCCTGCTGCCCGGGACGACGATGCTCGTCGTGGCCTGCCTGTGCCTGGTCAGCCTCGGCCTGCTCATGGTGCTCTCGGCGACGTCGATCACCTCATATGACGGTTCCAGAGGCTCCTCCTTCTCCGTCTTCGCACGGCAGGGGATCTTCGCGGTGGTCGGGTTGACGATGATGGCCCTCGCCGCTCTCACTCCCGTCCGGGTCTGGGAGCGGCTGGCGTGGCCACTCGCAGGTGCCGGTCTGTTGCTGCTCGCCCTGCCCCTCGTGCCCGGATTGGGTGCGACGGTCAACGGAAGCACGAACTGGCTGCGGATCGGAAGCCTGCAGGCACAGCCTTCGGAGCTGTTCAAACCCATCCTCGCGGTCTGGTTCGCCGTGGCTCTGGCGCATCTGACCTCCCAGCACTACCGCCCCCGCAAGCTCCTGCTCACCCTCACTCCCGTCATCGTCGCGGCCGGGTTCATCCTCCTCGGAGGCGATCTCGGCACGACCCTGGTGCTCATGCTCATGGCATTGGCAGCGCTGTTCGTGTCCGGAGTGCCGAAGCGGTACTTCGCCATCGCCTTCGGGGTCATCGCAGCGGGCGTCACGCTCCTGGTCATCTCGAGCCCGTATCGGATGGCGCGAGTGCGTGCGATGTTCGCCAGCGACGCCCAGAGCGAGGCCGACGCCCTGGGCCAGCACTGGCAGTCCAACCACGGCCTGTTCGCTCTCGCCTCCGGAGGATGGACGGGAGTCGGTCTCGGAGCCAGCCGCGAGAAGTGGTTCTGGCTGGCCGAGGCCCACAACGACTACATCTTCGCCATCATCGGCGAGGAGATCGGACTCTTCGGAACACTGGCAGTCGTGGCTCTGTTCGGTCTCATCGCCGTGGGGCTCATACGCGCCTCACTGATGAGTCGGAACAGGCTGACGAAGATCCTGGGTGCGTGCGTCCTCGCCTGGATCGTCGGGCAGGCTCTCATCAATATGGGAGTGGTGACGACCCTGCTGCCGGTCATCGGAGTGCCCCTGCCGCTGGTGTCCTATGGCGGATCATCGCTGGTGGCCACGCTGACCGGCGTCGGCATCGTGCTGGCCTTCGCTCGCGCCTCTGACCCGGGTGCGGAACGCCCGCCTGCACACGGTTCGACGACCGATGTGAGCAAGACCGACCACCGCCGAGGCGAGCGCCGGGTTTCGCGGACATCAACGTGAGTCTCGTCCACCGTTGCCCTCTCACTGCCGGATGCGGACGATGGTGTTCGAAGAGCCGTACACGTGAGAGAGGACCCGATGGCGACTCCGAATGCGATCACCACTGGCCGGGGCGCCGATATCGACTCGTGGAAGCACCGCCTCGATGGCGGCTGTGCCCGCTTCTATGCACCTTTGAGCGTCGTGACCTTCGCGCTGACCTTCTTCGCCTATTACGCATCCGAGCCCGACAGCTCGGTTCGATATGGCAACCTCTGGCAGGAAGTCGCGCGGACCGGTCACAGCTTCGATGTCGCGGCCGTGCTCGTATTCCTCGCCGTCATCGTGCTCCTGGCCGTGGCAGCGCTCGAGAAGCTCGGTCCCGCTGGGCTGATCGCCTGTGCCACCGGGGCGGTCGTCATCGGCTCGATGCTGCTGACGACTCCTGGTTTCCAGCGCAAGCCCTCACTCACCGAGGCAGGGATCCTCGACGTCGCATTGAGCTTCCTCAGCGCCGCCGTGCTCCTCGGCCACGGACTGACCCTGATCATCCTCGACCTCGGCGAAAGGCGCCGCCGAGGCAGACCATCGGGATCGGCGCATGCGAAAAGCGCTTGAGAGACAGGCCGCGAATGTCTTCGAATGCCCATGGTCGGCCCGACTCACGGGCCCTGTGGGGATCCGTCCCGTTGCGAACGGATGAGATCGCTCTTCGCCGAGAAGCCGATCATCAGGGTCGGAACCGTGAGGACAAGGGCCCAGGCGACTCTGCGGGAGCGCTGTTCCCCGCAGAGGGCCACTCTGAACGTCTTTTCGGTCTCGAGCCTGTTCACCTTGGCTCTCGCCGTGGCGGCGACGCCGATGTCGGCGGCAGTGTCCATCGCGAACTCGGTCTCTTCGAACATGCTCACGGGGTAGGTCGTCGTCGGACCGAGGGCAGGGAAGCAGATGAAATGATCTCCCTCATAGAACCGCTGGTTAGCTCCATGACTGCCGAGCGTCGGAAGAATGAGCAGCAGGAAGATGACAACCGCGCCGCTCCAGGCGAGGATCCTCTTGCTCTTCGAACTCGACTCCAGACGCGTGTCCTGCCGCTGTGAGGATGCAGAAGTCCGCGCGGAGTGCGGATCAGGCGATGATTGTTCGTGTTCGGACATGTCTGACAGTGTGGCTGCAGGCAATGCCGGGGTCGAGGGCTTCACACGCCTCATAACGATGCCCGCGAGCTCCCCATGTCGATCCGGGGAAGTCCGGTCGCCCCTACCGTGCCACCGCATTCAGTGTCGCGTCATCATCGACCACCATCGTGTGATTGCAATTTCACCCACTCATGGAGAACGCTGTGCACGCTGCGAAGGGCGGCAGGGAACTCGACGGACTCCCCGCCTCGGCAAAACAGTGGTCGCCATCGGATGCTTCGTGCGCCGAAAAGTATCCGATCGTGACCACCGCTTGAGCCGCAGGCCCGCGCTATGAGTCTGCAGCGGATCCTCCAGCCGCTCCCGCAGCGGATCCTGCACCTGTTTCCGCGCCCATGCCTTACCCCCACTTCAGTCCAGGTATTGTGAGGACGAATCGCAGCGAGTGAGACGTCGGCAGAGGAGGCACAGTGGAGGAGCTGTCACTGAGCACGCTCATCTGGCTGCGGATGGCCCGCTTCGTCCAGAACAGCAATCAGCTGTCCAATGAGCACCTGCGTCGGTTCGGACTCTCCGTCGCCCAATTCGAAGCCCTGGCCCATATCCGCAACTTCCAGCCGATCACTCAGACCGACCTGGCCCGCGGACTGACGGTCAGCGGAGGCGGCATCTCCCGGATGCTCGCTCGCCTCGAGCGCGAGGGCCTCATCTGCCGGCAGCAGGACTGGAAGACCAAACACATCACGCTCACCGACAGGGGCGCCGAGGTTCTTGCTCGGGCCTACCCCTCGCAGCTCGAACAGCAGGCGTCGCTCTTCGACGAGGTCCTCGACGAGGAGGAGAAGACGACGCTGCACGCGCTGATGAAGAAGCTCTACGAGCACAGCGTCGATCGTCGCTCAGATGCTGACCAGCACCCCGCGCCCGAGCAGGCTCCGGAGACCGAGCAGGCTCCGGAGACCGACCCCTCGGATGAGACCAGTCCCTCGGAAGAGACCGACCCGCGCTGAGGAATAATTCGTCGCAATCATCAGTTGACATGGCAAATGACATTCTGAGGTCGCCCGTTCCGGTCGGCCGCCCTGCCACAGAAGAGAGACGATGAGCACAAACGCACCGCAGCAGACCACACCGGTGATGGACCAGGTCGGCATCGACCCCGGCCAGGGTCTGCAGTTCGGGATGTACAGCCTCGGCGATCACCTGCCGAATCCCGCCGATGGCACACGTGTCAGCGCCGGCGAGCGCATCCGCGAATTCGTCGGCTACGCCCAGGCGGCCGAGCAGGCCGGGTTCGACTTCTTCAGCGTCGGGGAGAGCCACCAGGAGTTCTTCGCCTCCCAGGCCCACGCCGTCATCCTCGGCGCCATCGCACAGGCGACGAACACGATCCGCATCGGCAGCACCTCGACGATCGTGAGCACCTCGGACCCGGTGCGGGTGTTCGAGAACTTCGCCACCATCGACCACCTCTCCGGCGGGCGCGCCGAGCTCGTCGCCGGACGTGCCTCCCGCGTCGGCCTGTTCCGCCTCCTCGGCTACGATCTGCGCGATTACGAGGAGCTGTACGAGGAGAAGTTCGACCTCCTGCGCAGAATCAACACCGAGGAGCGTGTCACCTGGTCGGGACAGTTCCGCGCGCCCCTCGACGACGCCGAGGTCCTCCCCCGCCCGGCCCATGGCAGCCTTCCGATCTGGCGCGCTGTCGGCGGCGCGCCCGCGAGCGCGATCAAGGCCGGTCTGGCCGGTGTGCCCATGGTCATGGCCCATCTGGGCGGGACCACCTCGTCGTTCAAACCCACGATCGATGCCTACCGAGAAGCGGCCCGGCGTTCGGGCTTCGACCCTGCCACACTGCCGGTGGCCACCGCCGGCTTCCTCTACACGGCAGAGACCTCGCAGGACGCCCTGCGCGAGTTCTACCCGCACATCAACGAGGGAATGAAGCGCACCAACGGGCAGGGCATGCCCAAACAGCTCTTCGCCCAGAGCGTCGACCCGGCCAGCATCGTCAACATAGGCAGTCCCCAGCAGATCATCGAGAAGATCCTCCACCAGCACGAGGTCTTCGGCCATCAGCGCTACCTGGGACAGATCGACTTCGGCGGCATGCCCTATGACCGGGTGATGGCTCAGATCGAGACACTCGGAACGGAGATCATCCCCGCCGTAAAGAAGTACACCGCGAAGCCCGAGGGCACCACCACCGAGGAGAACGCCCCCATCGAGGAGAACGCAGAATGAAGCTCGTCGCCCTGTCCGGTTCGAACGTCGGCACGAAGACTCGGACCGTCATGGAGCATGTCACCCAGACCGTGATGACTCGGGATCCGACCATCGAGGTAACGCTGATCGACCTCGCCGAGCTCGACATGGTCTTCGCCGACGGCCGGAATTTCACCGAGTACACCGGCGACACCGCACGGGTGGCTCAGGAGGTCATGGACGCCGACGCGGTCATCATCGGCACTCCGATCTTCCAGGCCTCGATCCCGGCGGCGTTGAAGAACGTGTTCGATCTGCTGCCGGTCGACGCCCTTCGCGACAAGGTCGTGGCCATGGTCGCCACCGCCGGATCCGCCAAGCACTACCTCATCCTCCAGCAGCAGCTGCTGCCCATCCTCACCTACATGAAGGCCCAGGTCGTCAGCCCGTATGTGTTCGTCGAAGAGAAGGACCTGCACCGGGGCCAGATCATCAACGAGGATGTCATCCAGCGGCTCGACCGTTTGGTCGAGGACTCCATCGTGCTGACAACCACCTTCTCCCGCATCCGGGAGGACAGGGAGGCCGCCTACGGGTTCTGAGCCCGGCTCGATCCCGATCACCTCGGGTGACAGACGATCCTGTTGCCAGGCTCTGTCCATATTCGGCCAATAACGTGTAGTTGTCATTTCAACCAACACCGGAGGTCTCCGTGTACGCAGCAGCTGGACTCCCGCCCCTCATCCGCGACATCGTCACCCTCATCGCTCGCATCGGCCTCGGCGCCATCGTCATCGCTCACGGATGGCAGAAGTTCGACGAATGGACCGTCGCCGGAACCACCGAATCGTTCTCACAGATGGGCGTGCCCTTCCCAGAGATCGCCGCGCCGTTCGCCACCTTCGTCGAGCTCATCGGCGGCGCCCTGCTCATCCTCGGTGCACTGACACCGCTTGTCGGCGTCCTGCTTGCCGCTGATCTCATCGGCGCACTGGTCATCGTGCATGCGGTGCCGACGCCGTTCGTCGACCAGGGCGGCTGGGAACTCGTGGCGGCACTGGCCGCAGGTGCCCTTCTGCTCGCCGCAGCCGGCCCCGGACGCTGGAGCGTGGACAATGCACTGTTCCGTGGGAAGAAGGGACAGCGCTCAAGTCGGTCCGTCGCCGCACACTCGCCGGCCGAAGTTTGAGGTCGCGTCGCCGCGCACTATCGACGGGCGACTGAGACTCAGCCCCTCAGCCCTTCAAGATGCGCAGAGAGCACGACCTTGGCACGGTCGGGCGTAAGCACGTCCGGGTGCAGGGTCGAGCGCAGCGTCAACCCATCGATGAGCGCGGCGAGCGAATCGGCTTCGAGCTCGAGGTCGAGATCGGCGCGCAGGACGCCGCGCCGGTCCATATTCTCCAGGGTGCGAGCCATGAGTGCGCGGGTCCCACGCACCGAGGTCTCGAAGACGTCGGCGAGATCCGGCTGCGTGCGCGCCTCCTCCTCGAAGGCGAGCCACACCACCGACTCCCGTCGACGCACGCCATCGAGCGGGAGCAGTTCGGCGAGGAAGTCGGCGGTCCTGGCCTTCGCCTCATCGCTGCTGAGCGTCCCGGACTCGAGCGCGGGCAGCAGAGCCTCCAGCCGCTCTTCGAGCCGTGAGCTCACCCGCTCGACCAGCGTCTCGAGGGCGAATCGGACGATACCTTCGGCGGTTGTGAAGTAGTGGCGGATCGACCCGATCGCCAGTCCGGTCTCCTCGGCGATCGCCCGCAGCGACACCCTCGAGAATCCGTGGCTGAGAACGATGTCGAAGACGGCATCGGCGATGACTTCGCGGCGGTGGGCGGGATCGACGAACTTCGGCATAGATCTTTTATAGCACACTCCTGCTACATCGTGATATCTTTTTAGCACGCTTCTGCTATATCAAGGAAAGGCAGACCTGCCATGCGTGCAGCACTGATCGCCATTGCCGTCATCGTCATCATCATCGTCGTCATCGTCCGACGGTTCCGCGGTGAGCCCGTCGACGCGAGGGACCTCGCAGTGCCTCCGGTCATCCTGCTGGCACTCTCGGCCAAGGAGCTGTGGGGCTTCACGCATTGGACGTCGGCGAACATCATCTTTCTCGCCGCCTCGATCATCGTCGGCATCGGTTTCGGCATGCTCCGCGGCGCCTCGACCACCCTGTTCGCCAGGGACGGGACGCTGCATCAGAAGTACACAGCGAAGACCCTGATCGTGTGGGCGCTCAGCCTCGCGGCGGGCCTGGGCCTGCACTTCGGCGCCCGTGCCATCGGTGCCGAGGAAGCGGTTCGTCCGATGACCCTAAGCATCGGCCTGAGCCTGCTGGGCGAGGCGATCACCTGCGGGTGGCGTGGTCTGCGCTCGGGCATTCCCTTCAGCCAGCGCCCCTCGGGAAGCCAGAAGGACTCGCAGAGCCGGGTCGACGACTTGAGTTCGCAGCTGTCTCAGCTGCTCGACCGCGAACGTCGACGCTGAGACCACCGCGACGATGCCAGGGCGACCGCGACCACCTCACCCATCGACAACGCGGCAGTCGGAATAGTCGGGCAGGACGATGTCGGCGGATTTCGCGAACTGCCTCGCCAGTAAGTCGCGCAGCGGCCACCGACCGGCCAGCCGCATCGATGTACGCATCAGCCAGATGCCGAGATCGCTTCTGGGCGCGAACCCCGCACCTCCGCCTGGCAGCTCCTGGGACTCGACTGCGTACGGGCGAACCAGGCGATCATAGGTGCGACCCGCGAGCCGAGGGTCATGGCATCGCGCGAGCTGTCCAGCCAGGACATAGGCGCCGACCAGCGCCACGCTCGTCCCCAATCCACTCAGCGGGCTCGGAGCCGCCGCCGCGTCACCGATGAGTGCACATCTGTCCTGCCACCATCGATCCATTCTCACCTGGCCGAGCTCATCGAAAGCGAAATCCTCAGCATTCGATGCTGCAGGGAGAAGGTCTTCGGTGTGCCATCCGGCTCCGTCGAACCGCTCTCTGAGCAGTGCGAGCTGCCCCTGGCGATCGTGCCGGTCAATGCCGGCCCCGTTACCTTTTAAGTAGCCTCAACATCCGTCAGGATAGAAGGGGTCGCTGGCCTGAGGACCTCGGCATGATTCATGCCCCCAGTCGTCATGATCCGGGGGGTGTTGTCACCGAGGTTCGAAGGCACCAGGGAAATCGCTGATAGGGGCCAGAACCACTGGCAGAACACATGCCTCGAGCCCGACCGTAACGTGGATGCCGAACCCCGGAGCCACCCAGCACCACCGGCCAGCCGAACCACTCATAACCGCAGTCACACCAGTCGAAGAAGATGAGTGACATGATCACCAACCACGACACCATTGACGTATTCATCGGCATCGATGTCGGCAAACACGACCACCACGCCGTGGCGCTGGCCAGGGACGGCAC
>NZ_JBNBZD010000016.1:0-80266 GCF_049804075.1 Brevibacterium sp. FAM 24630 | reverse complement strand
ACTACTCCTCAAAAGTGGCCAAAGCCGCCCACGATGCCGGGGCTCATGTGTCGATCACCGTGCGTATGGATAAGAAGGTCAAAGCAGCGATCGGAACGATCAGCGACGACGCATGGACTGGCATCGAATACCCTGAAGCAATCTACGACGAAGACTCCAGGGCCTGGATCAGCAAGGCTGAAGTCGCCGAGGTCCCGTTCACCGCATTCACCTCGAAGAAGAAGTCCCTGCACGCCCCCGGACGCTTGGTCGTCCGCCGCATCCCGGAGCTCAACGAGACCAAACGCACTGCCGGACAGGATCCCTTGTTCGACTTGTACCGGTACCACGCGTTCTTCACCACCATCGATCAGGATCGTTTCGACACCGTTGTTGCTGATCAAGTGCACCGCAAGCACGCGATCATCGAGCAGATCAATGCGGAACTGAAAAATGGTGCCCTGGCGCATATGCCCTCCGGAGTGTTCAACGCCAACGCCGCCTGGCTCACGATCGCAGCGATCACGCACAACCTGTTACGGGCGGCTGCCGGGATCATCGGCGGGCGGATGAGCAAAGTACGCGCCCAGACGTTGCGCACACGCATCATCAGCATCCCGGCCCGGATTGCTCACCGGGCCAGGAAGCTGATCCTGCACCTGCCCACGAAGTGGCCGTGGGCGACGGACTTCGCACGACTCTGGCAAGCAGCGTTGAGCCCACCAAGGACAGTATTGTCCTGACCGATCCGCTCCTGCTCGAGCACGAGGCCGCAGGGTCTGGAGGAGACCTTGGGAAACATTTGTGGAAGAGACCGGTGAGAGACCGGGACACTACTTCCTGCCCTCACGTCATGTTCGCACTCGAACCCGAACGAACGGCCAAGAATCAACCGAATCGGTGGATCAAGGCGTAGTCCCGGACGGATTGACCGCAACGAGCCCAGACGACACCGCCCACGCCCCGAGCGCCATCGTCCCGTGGCCGCAGGCCGTGGAGAACCCGTCCTTGTGCCAGAACAGCACCCCGAAATCGGCACCGTCATCATCGGGGGCGGTGATGAAGCCGCCGTACATGTCCGCATGCCCGCGAGGTTCGAAACACAGCAGCCTGCGCAGATCATCGACCTCCGAGCCCGGCACCGCCAGCTCTCGCCGCTGCGCCACGCTCGCGCCTGGAATGTCGACCGGAGGTTCGGCGACGATCCGGAACGGTTCGCCGGCAGTATGGAAATCGATGCTTGTGCAGATCGTCGTCACTGGGCCACTCACAGCCCCATTCCCACTCTCAGCCCTTCCAGCACCGCCGCATGCACATTGCGGGAGGCGACGGCGTCACCGATCCGGTAGAGCGCGAACTTCGGCCCCGCCTCGGAGCCGGTGGATGTGCTCTGCGGGTCGACGCCGGAATCCGGCTGCGGCTGTCCCCGCACCCACGCCTCAAGGTCCGTCGCCCCGTGATTCGACGACTGCGATTTGAGCTCGAAGTAGACCTCATCGTTCGGTGTCGTCCCGAAATCGACGACCACGGCATCGGTGATGACTTCGGTCTCCCGATCCGAATAGTCGTTGCGCAGCCTCGCCACGATCTCCTTTCCCTCGATCCGCGGTTTCTCCGTCAGGCGCTCGCCGAGGCGGACCTCGACTCCGAATTCGGAGAACACCTGAAGATAGGCGGGGGAGTTCATCGACCCCACATCGATGCCGATCGTGCGTTCGGGGCTGACGTAGGTGACCTGCTGACCTCCCCGAGCCAATCGTTCGACGGCGTCGAGGGCAGGGTAGAACCCGTGGTCGTCGAAGACGAGCACCCGCTGCTTCGATTTGAGCCGGTCGTCCATGACATCCCAGACGTCGAAGCTTGGGCCCTGCTCACGGAAGGGATACCCGGCGTCAGGGACCCCTCCGGTGGCGACGATGATGACGTCGGGGTCGAGCGCGAGGATGTCGTCCGCCTCGGCGAAGGTGTTCAGCCGCAGATCGACCCCGTGCTTCTTGCACTGTTGGACGCGCCAGTCGATGATGCCGATGAGGTCGCGGCGTCGCTGCGAACGAGCGGCGATGCGCACCTGCCCGCCGGGTGCGTCATCGGCCTCGAGCAGCGTCACCCGGTGCCCGCGGACGGCAGCGACACGGGCGGCTTCGAGCCCGGCCGGGCCGGCACCGAGGATGACGACGTGCTTCGGAGCCGCCTCAGCGTCGTGGGGGACCTCTTGCGGCAGTTCGGCTTCGCGACCGGTGGCGGGATTATGGATGCAGGTCGCCGAGCCTGAGGTGTAGATCGAGTCGAGGCACATGTTCGCGCCCACGCAGGGGCGGATGTCGTCCTCCCGCCCCTCGGCGATCTTGCGTGCGAGATGCGGATCGGCCAGCTGCGCGCGGGTCATCCCGACGAGGTCGAGGCACCCGTCCTCGAGGGCGAACCGGGCGGTCGCGGCATCGGCGATGCGGGCGGCGTGGAGGACCGGGATGTCGATCGCGGCCCGGATGCGGCGGCAGGTGTCGAGCCACGGTGCCGCGGGTGTGCCCATGCCCGGGATTGCCTCGGCGAGTTCCCGGTCGGAGCTGATCAGCCCGACGTTGAGGCTGAGGAAGTCGATGCCGTGGGCGGTGTAGGTCTGGAGGACCTCGGTGGCCCGGGCCTCGTCCATGCCATCGTCGCGGCGTTCGTCGACGGCCATGCGGATGCCGACCTGGAAATCTTCGGGCACGGCCGCCCGGACCGCGTCGATGACGCGCAGCGGGAACCGCATCAGGTTCTCGAGTTCACCGGAGTACTCGTCGTCGCGGTCGTTGAGCCACGGAGCGAGGAACGCGTCGAGCAGGTGCCCGGCGTGCATGACCTCGAGGCCGTCGAGACCGGCGGCGGCGACGCGGGCGGCCGCGGCGGCGAAGTCGGCGACGATGCGATCCATGTCGAAGTCTTCCATGGCCTTCGTGAACGAACGGTGCGCTGCCTCTTTCGTTCGCGAAGTCGAAACCAGGGGCAGCCAGTCACCCGCAAAGTTCGAAGAGCGATGCCCCAGGTGGGTCGTCTGAATCATGACCGCTGCGCCCTCGTCGTGGCAGTCTTCGGCGATCGCTGAGAGCCAGGGCACCACCTCGTCGGTGGACAGATCGATGTTGCCGAAGGCGGCCGGGGAATCCTTGGACACGACGGCCGAGCCGCCGATCATCGTCAGCCCGACTCCGCCGCGAGCCTTCTCCCGGTGATAGAGCCGGTAACGGTCCTTCGGCATGCCCAGCTCGGTGTAAGCGGGCTCATGCGAGGTCGAGACGATGCGGTTGCGCAGGGTCAGGTCTCCGAGGTCGAAGGGCTGGAGCAGCGGATCGGCGGACGTGCCGAGCTGGGGATCGGCGGTCATGGGTTCCTCCTTCGTTGCAGGAACGGCTCCGACAGGGGAGCGACACTGGGTAATCGGTTACCGATTACATGCCTCTATCGTGCGATCTCGCGGTTATGCTGTCAATAGCCGATGGAAGCCGATTGTGCACAGTGAGGTGAGGGAGGGAAACGTGATGGAGCGAATGAGACCGCAGACCGAGTCGCTGCGCGAGCAGGCGCTGGCGATCATTCGCGATGCCATCATCTCCGGTGAGCTCGCCGAAGACCGGATCTATTCGGCCGCCCGGCTGGCCAAGCAGCTCGGCATCTCTCTCAGTCCCGTTCGTGAGGCGATGATGGCGCTCGTGACCGAAGGAACGGTCGAGGCTGTGCCCAATCGGGGCTTCCGTCTCGTCCCCGTCACCGAGGCGGACCTTGAGGAGATCATCCGCATCCGTGTCCTCCTCGCTGTTCCGGCCGCCCGCGAGCTCGCCGAATCAACGGCGAAAGCCGGCGCGGTCAACCGTCTGCGCGAACTTGCCGAGGCGACCGTGACGGCGGCCGAGAGCGGTGAGATCGCCGAGTTCTACACCCAAGATCGCCGATTCCACGAAGCTCTGCTCGAATACGGGCTCGGTGCGCGCGCAGCCGCGATCAGCCTGCGACTGCGTGATCAGTCGCGCCTCTACCGACACCAGGACCAGATCGGGACCATTGCCGTCGACTCCGCCCGTGAGCTGCCGAGGATCGTCGACCTCATCGAGGCGGGCGATCCCGCCGCGGCGGCCGAACTCGTGACGTCGAACCTCTACTTCTTCAAGCGCTTCCCCGCTCATCCGGACTCTACCTCGCCGTGTCAGGTGGAATCGGCACGGGAATAAGGCGACACCGGGCCGCCCCTGTCGGGACGGCCCGGTGTCGCTGTCTGTGATCAGATCGAGTACCCGATCGCGTGTGGATCTCTATCAGGCAGGGGCCTTGTCGATGTCGACGATCGGCATCGCCTCGATGTCCATGTCCGGGTTCTCCGACTGGGTCCGAGCCAGCTCTTCGGCCTCTTCGTGGGTGGATACGGTCGGGAACGATCCCGGCAGCGGTTTGTGCGCGGATTCCTTCATGAGGAGCACGGCGACGAGCGCGACGACCGAGAAGAACAGGATGTAGAACGCGGGCATGTAGGAGTTGCCGGTGACGTCGATGAGCGCCTGGGCGACCAGCGGCGTGGTGCCGCCGAACAGGGAGACGCCGATGTTGAACGTCAGGCCCATCGCACCGTAGCGAGATGCGGTCGGGAACAGAGCCGGCAGTGTCGAGGCCAGGCAGGCGATGTAGAACCCGGCGGGCAGGGCGACCATGAACAGAGCCACCATCACCGCCCACATCTCACCGATCTGCATGACGGCGAAGGCGGGAATGATGAGGATGATCGTCATGATCGCGGCCGCCATGAAGACGAACTTGCGTCCCAGTCTGTCTGAGAGCTTGCCGATGAGCGGCAGGCAGGCAGACATGACGACAAGGACCGGGATCGTGGCCGCAGCGGCCTGGACGTTCGAGACCTTGACGGTCTCTTCCAGGTAGGTGGGCATGAAGCTCGTGAGCGCATAGCCGACAGTCTGCGATCCTGCGACGACGGCGATGCCGATGAGGATCTCTTTCCAGAAGTGGCGAACGACGCCGATGAGCCCGTGGCGTGCGTACTTGTCGTCCTTGACCTTGATGTCGCGGCCGGCTTCTTCGCTCGACTCGAAGCTTGGGGTCTCGGGGATCTTCAGGCGGAACCAGATGGCGACGGCGCCGAGCGGGATGGCGATGAGGAACGGGATCCTCCAGCCGCCGTCGAGCATGGCGTTCTCGCCGTTGATGGACGTGGTGACGACGGTCGTGATGGCCACGGTGCCGGCGCCGGCGGCGAATCCGAGGTAGGAGCCGACATCGAGCCACGACGCCCAGTAGCCGCGAGACTTGTCCGGGGCGAACTCGGAGACGTAGGTGGTGGCACCGGCGTATTCGCCGCCGGTGGAGAAGCCCTGGATCATCTTGAGCAGGTAGAGCGGGATGATGACCCATAGACCGACCTGGGCCGCGGTGGGCAGCGCGCCGATCAGTGCCGTGGCGGTGGCCATCGTGGCCATCGTGAAGAAGAGGACCTTCTGGCGACCGATCTTGTCGCCGAGTGGTCCGAGCACCATGCCGCCAAGAGGACGAACGAGGAACGAGACCGCGAAGCCGAACAAAGTGACGAGCAGGCCCATCTGCTCGTCCATGCCTTCGGTGAAGACGGTCCTCATAGTCAAAGCGGCTCTTCCCAGATGAGGGTGTAGGTCGGCCGGGCGCGTCGGTCCGCAGATAGACGTCGAGGTCTCCCGACGATGGAGGTTCCTACGCCATCCATCCGAAAGACCTCGACGTGACCGACGCTACCCCGCCGGCCGGCTTCGGCCGCCCTGACCTGACCGCCTTCGCGTCTCATCCCAATCGACCCTGATCGAGTCTGCTGACCCCCTCGACGAGAACGCAGCGACACATCACAGCCACCCGACCCCGACCGTCCGGGAAGCCGGGACACGTCACATGGCCTGTGCTGCGGGCGTGTCGAGTGGGTCGTCCAGGGGCGACGCAGTAGCGTCGACGCGACGTGCTGAGAGGTGGTTCCAGTCGAGCACTAGCACACCGGCTACAGGCATGGCGATAGGTCAGGAACGGCGTCGCTCCCTACGCAGGAGGGAGCGCAGAGTCTCGGCGTTCGCGTAGCCGACCCGTAGCGCGATCTCGGCGGAGGTGAGATCCGTGGTTGCTGAGAGGTGCCGAGCTCGTTCGATGCGAAGCCGTTGGACGAACCCGAGCGGAGTGAGGTTGAGCGCCGCACGGACTCGTCGTTCGAGGGTGCGCCGGCTGGTGCCGAGCGACTGCGCGACGAAGGCGACGTTGAACGGTTCGTCCAGTCGGGCGCGCACGAAGCGTTCGAACTCGACGACGATCGAGTCCTCGTGCCGGAGATTTTCGTAGGCGACGAAGGCCGCCTGCGACGGACGCTCGTCGATGATGAGGAGCTTGGCGACATGTTGGGCCAGGTCGGGGCTGATCGATCGCACGAGTGAGAGCGCGAGGTCGATGTGGGCGAACGCGGCGCCGGCGGTGACGAGGTTCCCGTCGACCACGACCATGGTGTCGAGATCGAGGGCGACGCTCGGATAGCGCTTCAGGAACTCCGGCCCCAGGAACCAGCTGGTCGTCGCCCGCCGATGATGCATCCGTCCGGTCTCGGCGACAGCGAACACGCCGGTGCACGCCGCGGCGATCCGGGTGGTCGCCTCGTCGAGGCGCCCGAGCGAGGCGATGACCGAACGAGCATCTCGGCTCTGGAGGGCGTCGTTGGTAGCGGCGGCCGTAAGGGTTCCAAGCGCAGGGACGACGACCACGTCGAACTCTGCGGACTCCGACAGCGGGTGGTCCACCGACAGGGTCATCGATGCCGTCGTGGTCACTCGCCGTTTCGGTCCGAGGATGGCGAGTTCGATCGGGTCGATCCGCGGGTCGACATCACCGCGGGCTCCGTCGGCTACCCGCACGATGTCGATGATCGACGCGATAGCCGAACCGAAGCAGCCGTCGATCGCGATCAGTCCGATACGCATGACGTAAACAATAGCAATACTGCCGTATACGCCACTACCCACCGGCCCTCGCTCGTCATACGCTGAACTCGTCACACGAAGAATCACGACTTCAAGGAGAGTCCCTCATGTCAACACCCGCATCACTTCCGTATGCCTTCGTCGCCAAGATCGTCGCGGCCGATGGACAGCACGACGCGCTCGCCGATCTGCTCGCCGGCGCTGTCGCACTCGCCAACGAAGAAGTAGGAACGATTGTCTGGTTCGCGGTCAGGACCCACGCCGACACCTTCTGGATCTTCGATGCATTCCACGACGAGGCCGCTCGCGACGCCCACGCCAACGGCGCCATCGTCGCAGCCCTGACGGCCAACCAGCACCTCCTCAGCGCAGCACCCGAGATCCTGCCGGCCGACGTCCTCGCGTCCAAGCTCCCGTAGTCCGCTCACACACGTTCGCAACGCGAACCACAACACGAGCGCTGTCGGTCACAAACTCAACAGGCAAACCAACGGGCGGCTCTGGAGCGGCTCGAGCCACAAAGCGCACGCCACATTCGAAGGAGCAATTGATGCTATCAATTCCTACATTGTCGTTGGACGACGCCAAACGTGTCATCGCGGCAGCAGAAGCTGAATCCAGCACGCAGGGTCAGCCCAGTAACATCGCCGTCGTCGATGCCGGCGGCAATCTCGTCGCTCACGTACGGATGGACGGAGCGTGGCTGGGCAGCATCGACATCTCGATCAACAAAGCCTTCACGGCCCGCGCGTTCGACACAGCCACCAAAGACCTCGGCGACCTCGCCCAACCCGGTGAGCAGTTCTACGGCATCCACGCCTCCAACGACGGTCGGGTGATGATCTTCGCCGGTGGCATCCCGCTCGAGCGCGACGGCCAGGTCGTCGGCGCCGTCGGCGTCAGCGGAGGAACCGGTGACCAAGACCAGGCCGTCGCCGAAGCCGCCGCCAGCGCCTTCTGAGACCGACCCGCACCGAACCCGGCCCCCGGCCGGCAGCCCACCCACCGAAGGAGCCGCACCATGCGTGCTCTCGTGTACCACGGTTGTGAAGCGCCATAGGGGCTCATCCCGGTTGTGGGTGTAGCAGGCGTTGGCGTGGCGGTCCCGGGATAGACGTCGAGGTCTCCCGAGGATGAAGGCTCCTACACGCTCATCCTGAAAGACCTCGACGTGCCCGACGCTACCGCCGGCGACCGCTCACGCGCGTTCGCCCACCCAGATCTGACCACCTTCTGCCGACTCGACGAGCTCGGCCTCGTCGTCACCGGCCAACGCCTCGAGTCCGACCGTGCGGTCGTCGCGTGCCGGGTCGCCGAAGCCGACCAGTGGTGCCGCCGATGCGGCTGCGAAGGAACCCCGCGGGACACGGTCACCAGGCAGCTGGCCCACGAACCACTCGGCTGGCGACCTACCACGCTGCTGCTCACCATCCGCCGCTACCGATGCGCTGGCTGCGGGCACGTGTGGCGCCAAGACACCTCCCGGGCGGCCGAACCTCGGGCGAAGCTCTCGCGTCGCGGGCTGCGGTGGGCACTTGAGGGGATCGTGATCGCTCACCTCACCGTCGCCCGGGTCGCCGAGGGTCTCGGGGTTGCCTGGGACACCGCTAACGACGCCGTCGTGGCCGAGGGCAAGCGGGTCCTGATCGACGACCCGGCACGGTTCGAGGGTGTCCGAGTCGTTGGCGTCGATGAACACGTGTGGCGCCACACCAGGCGTGGCGACAAGTACGTCACCGTGATCATCGACCTCACCCCGATCCGTGATGGCACCGGCCCGGCACGGCTCCTAGACATGGTCGAGGGTCGCTCGAAGCAGGTGTTCAAGACCTGGCTCGCCACCCGGAGCGACACCTGGCGTGACGGCGTGGAAGTCGTCGCGATGGACGGGTTCAGCGGCTTCAAGACCGCCACCACCGAGGAGCTCCCCGACGCTGTCGCGGTCATGGATCCCTTCCACGTGGTCCGGTTGGCCGGCGACGCGTTGGACCGGTGTCGACGCCGGGTCCAGCAGGCCATCCACGGTCACCGCGGCCACAAGGGTGACCCGCTCTACTCCGCACGGCGAACGCTGCACACCGGTGCTGGGCTGCTCACTGACAAGCAGGCCAGCCGACTACGGGCACTGTTCGCCGGTGATGAGCGCGTGCAGGTCGAGGCGACCTGGGGGATCTATCAGCGGATGATCGCGGCCTACCGCCACGAGGACCGACGCCAGGGCCGCGAGCTCATGACCAAGCTGATCGAGTCGGTCAGCGACGGCGTCCCGGCCGCGCTGATCGAGGTCATCACGCTGGGCCGGACGTTGAAGAAGCGGGCCGCCGACGTGCTGGCCTACTTCGACCGCCCCGGCACCAGCAACGGGCCTACGGAGGCGATCAACGGCCGGCTCGAACACCTCCGCGGCTCAGCCCTCGGGTTCCGCAACCTCACCAACTACATCGCCAGGTCCCTGCTCGAGACCGGCGGCTTCAGACCGCGACTACACCCTGGAATCGGATGAGCCGTCAAAGCGAGGTAGCCGTAGACGCCGAAGTCGAACCATTCCATGAAGTTGCCGACCGTGGTCCCGCCGATGGCGGTGCGGATCGATTTGGTTTCGACGACGATGCAGTCATCGGCTTCGAACCGTCTCTGCTTCTTGATTGCACGCCGTTCCTTGCGCGACGGCTTCTTGTCCTTCTGCGCGAATCTGTCGTGGCCTTCTGGCATCAGAGGTTCCTCGTTTCAGCTGCTGCTAGGCAAGTTGCAGGGCCGAGTCGCCGGAATGGTGCGAACTCTGCGCGGCAGTTGCTGTCGGATTTCGACAATGCAGAACATCCTTACGCGGCACGAAAGGCATGTCAATAAAAATTGTGACACAGTTCACGGCAGATGTGTCCGATGGCAGAAGTCTTCGTTGAAATCTGTTCAGTGGTCCAGAAAATACGCAAAAAAGATATAACTTAATTCGCAGGGTCAATTGTCCAGTGGCGTTGTCGGCTGAGGCCGACGAGCTCGGTGCGGACGGTGACTGCGCGCAGATCAGTTCCTGATGACGCGATAGGTCTCGAGGCCGGGGTCGACGGCACCGCGGACGTGACCGGAGGGGCTCGCTGCCACGGCCTGGAGGAAGCCGATGGTCTCGACGGTGATCTCCTCGCCGGGCAGGACATTCGGAATGCCGGGAGGATAGGCAGCCAGCGAACTCACACTCACCCGTCCGACGGCTTCGGCGGCTGAGACGAGTTCGGAGTCAGCGAAGAATGCTTCACGCGGCGTCATCGCCAACCGGCCGGCTGTCGGCAGCGGAGGCAGTGCCGTGCGCACGGAGACTCGTCCGTCGCCGACAGCCGTGCCGGCGTCCGCGGTTTCGATGCGCAGTGTCTCCAGGGCATCGATGAGGCGGTCGATGTTCGGGGACTTGCCGATGCCGATGAGAGCGACGAGAGTGGTCGCTGTCGACATCTCGGGGAAGATGTCGAACTCTTCGGCCAGGCGTTTGCGGACGGTGTGTCCGTCGAGGCCGGTGGCGGTGATGTCGATGGGCAGGCGGAACGGGTCGATGTCGACCACGTCGGGGTGGCCGAGGAACTCGCCGGACAGCAGGTGATAGCGGTCGGTCGCCTCGATCTGCGCGCGGATGTGGCGGATGTTCTCCAGCGACTCCGTGATCGCCTCGGTCGAGGTCATGAGCTCACGGCGCGCCAAGTCGATCGAGGCCATCAGATGCGCGTTCTCGCTCGTCGAAGCGGTCATCATGAACGCTCGAGCCAGCGCCGGTTCGAGCCGATCGGCGAATTCGGTGTCGCCGAGGTGAAGGAGCGCGGATTGGGTGAGTGAACCGGCGAGCTTGTGAGTGCTCATGATGACGATGTCGGCACCAAGGGTCACCGGGGACGCCGGCAGGTCCGGGTGGAACCCGAAGTGGGCGCCCCACGCGGCATCGACGATGAGTGCGGCACCGGCTTCATGGGCCACCTCGGCGAGGGATTCGACATCGGCCACGGCACCGAAGTAGCTCGGGGTCACGAGGTAGACGGCGCTGACCTCATCGGGGTGGTTGCGGATCGCCCGGCGCAGCGAATCGGGGGTCACGCCATGGGCGATGCCGTTGACCTCGTCGACATTGGGGTAGACGAAACCGGGATTGAGGCCGGCCAGCACGATGCCGTCGATGAAGCTCGAATGCGCACTGCGCTGGGTGATGACTCCGCGGCCGAGGGTGCCGATGGCCAGTGCGGCCATCCGGTTGCCCTGCGAGGAGCCGTTGGTGAGGAACCAGGTGCGCTTGGCGCCCCAGGCCTCGGCAGCCAGGGCGAGAGCTTCGTCCTTCGGGGTGTCGGCACCGAGGTCGATGCCGTCGAAGAGTGGGGGGATGTCCAGGGAGAGGGTGTGCTCGCCGAAGAATTCGGCTTGACCGGCAGAGATTCCCGTTCGGGTGCCACCGTGTCCGGGGGTGGACAGGAACAGCGAATCGCGATTCGCTGCCTGTGCCAGGGCCTCGGCGTAGGGCGCGCGGGCCTGTTCCGGGTTCGCTGGGCCGATGGGGGTCGACGGCGCTTCCGGAGCTGGGGACATGGGGGAATCATGTTGGACGGTCATAGTCCCAGAGTAGGAAGCCGACCCTTGCCGGGAGAATAGCAACTTTCCTAAACTGCTCTATACACACTATTGAGCTGTTTGCGGGAGAATGATGGATCCACTGGATACAAGAGGACTCGTGGCTCTCCGTGCCATCGCCGATTCCGGCTCAGTGGCGGCTGCGGCCGCTGCCCTGGCCTGGAGCCAACCGACGGTCAACCATCACCTGCGCAATCTCGAGCGGACGTTGGGATCGACGCTCATCGTGCGCAGTCCCCGCGGTTCGCATCCGACCGCAGTGGGCAGCCTCGTCGTGGCGCGGGCGACGGAGATCCTCGGACTGTGCGATCGCCTCGGCACCGAAGTGGCCCTGTGGAGGGAGTCCCAAGCAGTGCCGGTCAAGATCGGGGCGGTGCCCACAGTCGGCGCCAGGCTGATCCCGCCGCTCTACCATGACCTGCAGAAACGGCCTCGTTGGCAGACCCGCGACGAGGCGGTGGCCGGAGCCGACGGAGAGGCCCAGGGCACTCACCCCGAGGCTCCGACCGCGGCCCTGGACGTGACGATGGACGAACACGCGGAACTCGTCTCGCGGCTCGAGGCCGGTGACCTCGACCTCGCGCTGCTTGTCTCCACCGACATCGACAAAACGTGGATCCCCGTATCACTCTCCGCCCGTCCCCTCTATTCAGAGCAGCTGAGCCTGTGCGTGCCGAAATCCATCGGTGCCATCGCCGTCGATGACAACGGTCTGCCCGATCTCACGGCCTTGGTGTCCCAGACCTGGGCCTTCAGCATCGACCCGGGTGACGCCATCGACGAGGTGGTCCGCTCCTTCTGCGTCGCTGCCGGGTTCGAACCCCGGGTGGGGATGCGCATGGACGACTATGCGGCCATCAATCGGATGATCTCAGCCGGACTGGCGGTGGCGATGATCCCCGAATCCTCACTCTCGACCGACCCGGACATCGAGATCATCCCGATGCCCCTGAGCGCCTGCCGTCGCGACGTGCTTCTCGTGTCCCGGGCCGCCCAACCGCGGACGACATCCCGCCGTGATCCGATCGTCGCCGCTCACGATTCCGCCATCGCCGAGGTGGTCGCCGTCATTCGTCGGGTCACCGCCCAATATCGGTGACCGGTGGACCCGCCTCGGTGAGGGAAGGAGAGGAAGGCACGGTCTTCACAGCGCCAGCAGGGCGGGCACGGTGAGGGCGGCGACGTAGTAGCCCATGAATTGGACTCCTGCGTGCATGCCGATGAATCGGTTGAACAGGCCCCCGACGAGTCCGACCGTGAGCGTCACTCCCAGGGCCAGCAGTCCGCCCTCATAAAGGCAGATGACGCAGATGAGCGAGGCGAAGCCGGCGATGATCGCCTCGTGGGAGACGGATCGCATCACCCAGGTCGCTGCCCGGTGGGCGTTTGTCATGACGAAGGGGTAGGCGATGACGATGGCGATGATCGCCGCGATCACGGCGAAGAGTGCGAACTGCCCGGTCGTGAGCAGGTCGTGGAGATTGTTCGTCTCTCCCGTCTCGGCGTCGAGCGTGTACACCGGCGGAGCGTTGAACAGCGGCGCAGCCGGACCGGCGGCCATCGGCGAAAGCGGCAGACCGATTGCGATGAGCGGAATGAGGGTCTCCGCGATGTAGGTCGACTCCGTAGTTCCATTCCTGACAGTGACGACAGTCGTCAGACGTTCGTAGCCGTTCTTGATTCGGCTGCCGACGATCTCGCCCATGAGCACGGCCATCGCCACAGGTGAGAACACAAAGGTGGCACTGGTGATCGCCGCTGAGCCGCTGGTGTAAGCGAGCTGCTTCCCACTCAGCGTCTTGAAGGGGTTGGGCAGACGCTTGCCGTCTCTCGAGCGCACGTCGGGAGCGAGGTTGAACTCCCGCTTTCCCTCCTGTCGCATTGCCCGGCGGCCAACAGGCGAAAGCGCTGAGAGGAGGTCGAAGATGAGCGGGCCGGTGGCGATGCCGAGGAAGAACGAAGTCGTGAAAGTCGCTTCCTTCTGCTCCATGATGAACGCCTGCAGGCCGACGATGATCAGAACGAAGGGAATGAGGGCGACGACCGCGGCCAGCTTTCCCTTCGAGGTGTAGGCGACTAGGACTGCAGCGGCGATGAAGATCCATGGGGCGGCGGCACCGATCGCGTCGGCGAAGGGGGTGAGCACGAGCGCAAAGACGATCGACAGCGGAACTGCTATCGCAACCGAGATGACACCACCGGAGATCGCTTTTCGCAATGCGATATGAGGAACACCCAGGGACCGCAGAAGTTGAGCTTCGCGCAGCATCGGCACGGCGGTGGTATCCCCCGGTATGCCGAGCAGCGTCGTGGGCACGGCGTGGGAGATGTGTTTGGCGATGATCGCCGCGAGGAAGAACGCGATGACGCCGGCCGGAGGAACGCCGATGAGTATCACCAGCAGCGCCAGTGGGGCAACGATCGCGGTTTCATCTGTGCCGGAAATCAACCCGATGCCGGTGAAGAGCACTCCGGCGAGGACCGCCATCCCGATTGCCCACAGAATGGGCTCGATGAGTTCTGCGCTCACTTGTGCCCGCCCTTCTCCTGAGCTCGCGTCTCGTGGTTTTCGACAAGAGCGTCGAAGAGGCCGAGGGCACGGACTTCTTCCTGGACCGAAGGGCCGAGTTCTCGTGGGTCGCCGAGATCCCCGTATTCGTCGACGATCTCGTTGATGATCTCCTGGCGATTCCGAGTGTCGGCGCCGGCAGTCGTGATCACGCGCTTCGGTTTGAATAGGAACCCGGCGATCACTGCACCGACGATGCAGCCGACGATGCCGACGAGCAGCGCATACGAGTGCCCCAGAGTTCCATCACCTCTGGAAGCAAAGATCTGATCAGCGATCAGGTAGGCCGGGACAGCGATCCCGACTCCGATGGCTATTCCACCGGTGAGGTGTTTGGGATCGACGGTGTCATTCCACACCTCGAGCAATTGCGGCATCATTGCCTGCCTTCTGTCGGCCGACGGTTGTCGGGAACGTGAACGGTGGGACTACCGGCTGAGGACAGCCGAGGGCGTGGCAGATGGGAGCGGGGTGCCGAGTTCGTCGCTCAGCCACTGACTGATGGCCGCCACGGCTTCGATATCGACTCCGGTCGAGATGCCGAGCCCGTTGAGCATCCAGAGGAGGTCTTCGGTGGCGAGATTGCCGGACGCACTGCGTGCGAATGGACATCCTCCGATTCCTCCTGCCGATGCATCGAACTGTCGTACTCCGGCCTGGAGCGCGGCGTAGACATTCGCGAGCGCCTGGCCATAGGTGTTGTGGGTATGCACGGCAACCCGTTCGATCGGAATCCCGGCGTCGATCAGGCTATCAAGGACGGCGGTCACATGACCGGGAGTAGCGGTCCCGATGGTGTCGCCCAGGCAGATCGTTGAGCAGCCCGCGTCGACCAGCCGTCGAGCGGCGGCGGCGACATCTGCCGGGTCGACCGACCCTTCCCAGGGATCACCGAACACCATCGAGAGGTACCCCCGCACGCGAAGACCTGCGGAAGTCGCGGCTCTGGCTGTTTCGAGACTGCGACCGGTGGTCACCTGAAGCGAATCGCCCAGATTGGCTCTCGAGAACGAATCCGTGACGCTGATGAAGACTGCGACATCTTTGGCTCCGGCCGCGACGGCATCATCGAGACCCCGCCGGTTCGGGACGAGAACCGGGAAAGCGAGGTCGGAATCCACATCCAAGCCGTCGAGAACCGATCGAGTATCAGCCATCTGGGGAACGGCTCGAGGAGAAACGAAGCTTCCGGCTTCGATGACCTTCAGGCCCGCACAGGCAAGACGCTGTATCAGCTCGAGACGGACCGCTGCAGGGAGTATGCGTGATTGCGACTGCAACCCATCTCGGGGGCTGACTTCGCAGATGCTGACTTCGGTCGGCAGGTCCGATTGGGTGATCTGCTGTGGAAGCTCCATCGTCACTGCGAACCACCCGATCGGAGTTCTTCGAGGATGGACTGGACCCGGTCGAAGCGGAATGCCTTCTCCTCGATGAGCCGATCCACGATGATCGCGGCTTCTTCGGCGTTCGCTCCGGCAGAGGCAGCGAGATTCTTGGCGTGCAGCGACATATGTCCGCGCTGAACTCCTTCGGTGGCGAGCACTCGCAGTGCGGCAAGGTTCTGAGCCAAACCGGTGGCGACGATCATCTCGGCGAGTTCTTGGGCCGTCGACACTTCGGCGATCTGCAGAGCCGCGCGTGCAGCGGGGTGCACCTTGGTGGCTCCTCCGACGAGCCCAACGGGCATCGGCATCTCGAGAGTCCCGACCAGGTCGCCGTCAGCGTTCTTCTCGAAGGTCGAAAGGGATGTGTAACGGCCGTCGACGACCGCGTGGGAATGGGCGCCGGCCTCGACTGCACGAGTATCGTTCCCGGTTGCAAGCACGACGGCGGAGATGCCGTTCATGATGCCCTTGTTATGCGTGGCGGCACGATAGGAATCGGCTGCGGCGAGTTCGTAGGCGTGGAGGATGTTGTCGATGACGCCTTCACCGCCGAGCAGCTCCTTGTCGAAGACCGCGCGGGCGCGTGACAGTCGACGGTCGGCTTTGTTGGTGAGGATGCGCAGAAGTGCCTCGCCTTCGGCGATGGCTGCGACGGAGCCGGAAACCGCTTCGGCCATGGTGTTCACAGCATTCGCCCCCATCGCATCTCGCACATCGACGAGAAGATGGACGAGCACGTAGGTCGAAGTCCGTGCTTCGACGAGACGAACCGTGAGGCCCTTGACCCCGCCACCGACTTCGACGAGCTTGGGGTCCTGAGCATTGGCCAGGTCGATGATCTCCGATTCCCGTTCAAGGATTCGGGTGCGCGCGGCGTGCGGATCCGCCACATTGATGAGCTGGATCTGCGCCTGCATGATGGGCTCACTCGAACTCGTGAAGAAGCCGCCCTGGGGGCGTGCCATTCGTGCAGCATTGCTGGCAGCGGCGATCACCGATGCCTCTTCGGTCGCCATGGGGATGAGCGCGTCGGTGCCGTTGATCGTGAAGTTGGTGGCCACGCCGAGAGGAAGCGAGAACACTCCGAAGATGTTCTCACTGAGATCGGCTGCGTCCTCGGGGCCGAAGGAATTCGCATCGAGCTGCTGGAACAGTTCAGTGTCGAGCCCGGTTGTGTCTGCGACGGCCGTCCTGCGTTCGCCGACCGACATGTTTCGGAAATCGGCAATTCGGCTGTTCTCTGCCATCGTATTTCTCCAGTCAGGTCGTCATTGGCCGACAACGGCTGTCGGTCGGAGTTCCTCCGCAGAGAACAGTCAAGCATCGCAGCGCGACAGTGACCATGGCCGTTTCGGCCCGAATCCAGGACTGCCCATGTCTGTTTCGGACAGGGTGCTGCTGTGCTCGCATCGTGTGGAGTCCGCTCACGCCGCGTGGAGTCCCTCCCGCCGCGCGGAGCCCGCTCACCTCGGAAGTGTGAGTCGGTCCAGACGCAGCGCCACTTGCAGACGGAAAGCGAACTCCGGGGCTCTCCACCCCTCGCCGAGGACCTGATCGACGCGCTCGAGGCGCTGCTTGACGGTGTTGATGTGCACCGACAGTGCGGCAGCGGTCCTGCTGATGCTCCCGTTGCTCTCGAAGTACACGCGGACTGTGTCGGTGAGCTCGGCGGAGTGCTTGCGATCCCAATCGCGGAGGGGCCCGAGCAGACGGTCGATGAATCTGCCCACCTGTTCCGGGGCCGTGCCGAACATCGCGGTATAGGGAGCGAAGTCCGCGGCCGGATGGATCCCCTCGTCGATGCCCAGAGAGTTGAGGATCCGCACACACGACCACAGCTCGTCTTCGACCACGGCCAGCTGCGAGCGGTCGCAGTCGGAGTCGGAGGCAACGACGAGGCACCCGCCCAGGACCTCCGGCTCTGCGCTGAGCCGCTTTAGGGACAGGCGAGAATCCGCGACAGAGCTGGGAACGAGGACGGTGAGGCCGGGGGAGCGCTGGGTGAGCAGGATGCGCGGTTCGATCCGGGCCAAGCGTGCACCGAGGTGCTCGTCGACTCCGGGACCCGCCTGGATCGTCATCATCCGCCACGGTCCGGCGAGACTGAAGTCGTTGAGCCGAGCACGGGCCTCGAGCTCGTCGAGGGACCGGGTCCCGGCGATGAGATCGACGGCGAGCTCCCCTCTGACCCGGTTCTCGGCGTCGGCCCGTGCCTGCGCGTTCATGTGGATGAGGGCCAGCGACTGCGCGGCCTGAGCGACGATGTTCGCATCGCCGGCGGCGGGGGCGGTGTGGAAGCGGACGAAGAGCCCGCTGTGCTGACGTCGATGTGAGGCCACCGAGGCGACGAGCAGGTTCTCGGCTCTCGGCACCTCGGCGCTGCGCCCGGTCTCCCTGCTGGTCTCCAGCGCAGTGAGGATGTCGGTCCTGTCCGCCTCGAGATCGGCGAAGAAGCTCGCCTCGTCGGAGAAGACGTGCTCGTGATCGGGGAAGTCGGGGGACTTCAGACGTGCGCTGTCGATGACGAGCACCTCGGCGCCGAGCATCGTGGCCACGGCGTCGGTGACCGCGGAGCCTCCCCGACCCTGGAGGACCAGTCGAGTCAGATGCTCCTCGACCTCGACGAGGCGTCCCAGCGTTGCGGCCTGAGCGGCGGCCGATTCCTCGGCCTCTGCGGAGCTTCGGGCCGCCTCGGCGAGCTCTCCCATGAGTCGCGCCGTCTTGAGCACCACCGAGGCGTGGTCGGCCAGGGCAGAGAGCAGAGTGATCTCATCTGTGGTGAATTCGTGCGCATAGCGGTTGGCGGCGAAGAGGGCACCGAGGACCTCCCCGTCGACGACCATCGGCACCCCGAGGAGCGACTCCATGCCTTCGGCTCTGACCGCGGAGTCGACCTGTCGCTCGTGCGGCAGCTGGGTGACATCGTAGTTCGAGGTCCACTGGGCGGCCCGGTCGCGCACGACCCGACCGGCCAGGCCGATTCCAGGAGGGACGTGCAGGGTCGTGAGCTGGGAAGAGATGGCTCCTCGACTGGCCTTGACGCGCAGCTCATCGGTATCCGGATAGTACTGGGAGAGATAGGCGATATCGCATCCGATGAGCGATCGGGCTCGGTCGACGAGCTTCTGGAGCAGCCGTGTCGTGTCGCGAACCCGGATGAGCTCTGAGGCGCTTTCGAGCAGGGCCGCTCGTTCGCGGTCCTTCTGCTTCCACCGGGTCATCGTGGCCGACAGGTCGACGAGGGCCTCGATGAGCTCAGGCGACTCACCGCACTGCTGTTCGAGGGCACGCCGGTCGATGGGATTGCCGCGGGACAGCCGACCGATGACCTCGGAGACGGAATCTGCGGAAACGGTCACTCGCCCACCTGTGTTCTCCACCATGGGCTCATTGTCTCAGTGCCTCTCAGTTCACTCGCAGCGCGTCGAGATCGGCGGTGGTGACCATGACAGAGCTGACTGAGCTTGATCGCGGCCTCAACCCGCCGCGGCCGAGGTCGTGCGCATCGAGTGACCGGCTTCCGTCCGTTCCCGCACGATCGGCAGCTCACACGTCGAATTCGCGACCTGACGGTAACCGGACAGGAACGTGTCGAGCCGTTCGATCGCCTCGCTGAGCACCTCGACCGAAGGCAGGGTGACCAGACGGAAGTGGTCGGGCTTCGGCCAGTTGAAGGCCGTGCCGTGGGAGACGAGGATCTTCTGCTCGCGCAGCAGATCGAGGGCGAACTGCTCATCGTCGGTGATGCCGAACTTCTCGACATCGAGCTTCGCGAACATATACAGAGCACCGTCGGCCCGGTGAGCCGAGACCCCGTCGATCGAGTTGAGCCCTTCGTGGGCGACCTGCATCTGCGCCCCGAGGCGACCGGTCGGCAGGACGAGATCGTCGATCGACTGCTTCCCGCCCAGTGCCGCCTGGATGGCATGCTGGGCCGGCACGTTCGAGCACATGCGCATATTCGCCAGCAGCTTGATCCCCTCGAGGTAGCTGTGTGCCTCCTCCAGCGGTCCGGTGATCGCGAGCCAGCCGGAGCGGTACCCTGCGACTCGGTAGGCCTTCGACAGTCCCGAGAAGGTCAGGCACAGCACATCGTCACCGGTCAGTGTGGCCATGTTGACCAGCTCGACGCCGTCGTAGGTGATCTTCTCGTAGATCTCATCGGCGAAGATCATGAGCCCGTGACGGCGGGCGATGTCCGCGATCTTCTTCAGCGTCTCCTTCGAGTACACCGCACCGGTCGGATTGTTCGGGTTGATGACGACGATGCCGCGGGTGCGTTCGGTGATGCGGGATTCGAGGTCGGCCAGATCCGGCTGCCAGGCGTCCTCCTCGGCGCACCGGTAGTGGACCGGTGTGCCGCCGGACAGTGCCACCGAGGCGGTCCACAGCGGGTAGTCGGGTCCGGGCACGAGGATCTCGTCCTCGGGATTGCACAGAGCCTGCAGGCTCAGAGTGATGAGCTCGCTGACGCCGTTGCCGAGGAATACCTCATCGGTGCTGAGATTGTGGATGCCGCGGGTCTCGTAGTACTGGACGACAGCGCGGCGGGCGGAGAGGATTCCCCGCGAATCCGAATAGCCCTGCGTGACCGGAAGGTTCGCTGAGATGTCCTGGACGATCGCCTCGGGGGCTTCGAAGCCGAACGGAGCGGGGTTGCCGATGTTGAGCTTGAGGATCGTGTGACCGGCGGCTTCCATCGCCTGGGCCTCTTCGAGAACGGGTCCCCGAATGTCATAGAGGACATTGGCCAACTTCGACGACTGCCTGAACATGTGAATCGTGGAACCTTTCATCCGATTGCTGCTACACCCACGCTAGGTCCCTCGCCGAGGCGGTTCTGACCACACAGAGGCCCGTTTCCCAGACCTTTGCCGGTGCCGGCGGATCGTTGTGCAGACCTTTCGGGGCTCGGTCTCACGATACTCCGGGGCACATCGTGGATTCGGGCCCGGTGTCCCCTGTGCCAAACGCACCCCGGGTGCGGCACCAGTGACTGTTCGAACTGTTGACCTCAGACGGCTCCGGGTGTCTCATTCAACAGATGATGAACAATTCGGTCGAGGTGCGCAGTCTCACGGTCCGCCGCGGTCGCAAGACCGTCATCGACGCCCTTGACCTCGACGTGCCCCGCGGAGCGATCGTCGGGCTCCTCGGACCCAGCGGCAGCGGGAAGACGACGCTCATGCGCGCCATCGTCGGTGTCCAGATCGTCTCCGGCGGGAAGGTGGATGTGCTGGGTCGTCCGGCCGGGTCCGCTGCCCTGCGCCACCGGGTCGGCTACATGACTCAGGCGGCCAGCATCTACGACGATCTGAGTGTGCGGGCGAACCTGCGCTACTTCGCACGTGTGCAGGGAGCGCCGAAATCCGAGGTCGATCGCGTGCTCGAACGCACCGACCTCACCGGCCAGGCCGATCAGATCGTCCGCACGCTGTCGGGCGGGCAGGCCAACCGGGTGTCTCTGGCCGCGGCGATGCTCGGTTCTCCGGATCTGCTCGTTCTCGACGAACCGACCGTGGGACTCGATCCGCTGCTGCGCGCCGATCTGTGGGAGCTCTTCCGTAGGCTCGCCGAGGAAGGGACGACGCTGCTGGTCTCGAGTCATGTCATGGACGAGGCGACGCGCTGCGATCGACTGCTGCTCATGCGGGAGGGCGCGATCATCGCCGATACGACTCCGCACGATCTGCTCGCCGGCACGGGGGCCGCCTCGGCGGAGGACGCCTTCCTCCGCATCATCGGCAAGGACATATCGGCGCCGGGTGCCTCCGGGCGCGGGGGCGGTTCCGGCACTCGTCTGCTCTCGCGAGAGGGCCGAGGTCGCACCGGCCGGGGACATGGCGCGAAGGCGGGAGGGCGGCGATGAACCCGCTGCGCACCCTGGCGACGACGGGACGCGTCCTCGTCCAGATCCGCAACGACCCGCGCACGATCGCTCTGCTGCTCATCGTGCCCAGCCTGCTCATCGGTCTCGTGGCCTGGATCTTCGACGAGACCGATGTGTTCTCAACGATCGGGCCGGCGATGCTTGCGCTCTTCCCGTTCATCGTCATGTTCCTCGTGACGAGCATCGCGACCCTGCGCGAACGCCGCAGCGGAACCCTTGAACGGCTTCTGTCGATGCCTTTGGGCCGCGGTGACTTCATCCTCGGCTACACTCTGGCGTTCGGTCTGCTCGCCATTGTGCAGACGGCAGTGGCCGTCGGATATGCGACCATGATCTGCGGGCTCGAGATCGAAGGTTCGGTCGGGCTGCTCTTCGTCGTCGCGATCGCCGATGCTCTGCTGGGGACGGCATTGGGGCTGTTGGCCAGCGCGTTCGCCCGCACGGAGTTCCAGGTCGTGCAGTTCATGCCCGTCTTCGTCTTCCCGCAGATCCTGCTCGGCGGGATCTTCCTCCCGCGCGACCAGCTGCCCGAGGTGCTCGGTACCATCGGTGACTGGCTGCCGCTGTCGCACGCGATCGATGCGCTGAATGCGGTTTCGACCGGCGATGAGGATGATGCCTATATCTGGCTGCGGGTGCTCTTCATCGCCTGCTGGATCGTCGGTGCGATCATCGTCGGGTCGCTCACTCTGCGCCGTCGGACGCCGTGATCGGTTCGGTGCGGTCGCTGAGTTCGTAGTGTCGGCGACCCTCGCCGCGGATGAAGCCGAGGTAGCACAGCCACAGCGCAGCCACCCACAGCAGGCCGACCCAGAGGGCCGGACGTGAGTCGGGGACGATGCCGACCATGACGACGACGAAGACGATGAACGCCACGGTGATCCACGAGCCGAACGGCCACAGGGGGATGGGAAATTCGCTGGGCAGGCGGTTCTCCTGGGCGATCACGCGCTTCATCCGCAGGTGAGCGGCGAGGATGATCAGCCACACCAGCAGCGTCGCGAAGGTGGCCAGTGCTCCGAGCAGGAACAGTGCCTGGTCGGGATAGAGGTAGTTGAGGGCGACGCCGACCAGCAGTGCGACGATCATCGTGATCACCGTCATCACGGGCACGCCGTTGCGAGAGGTGCGGGCGAACGATCGCGGTGCCTGACCTTGTTCGGCCAGACCGTGGAGCATCCGACCGGCACCGAAGACGTCGGCATTGATGGCCGACAGGGCGGCAGTGATGAGAACGACCTGGAGGATGGCCGCCGCTGCTGTGAAACCGACGGAGTCGAAGATCGCGACGAAGGGACTGGTCTCCGACGTGATCTGGTCCCACGGCAGGATGCACATGATCACGCCGAGGGTGAGCACGTAGAAGAGGAGAATGCGCACCGGCACCGAGTTGATGGCGGCGGGGATCACCCGCTTCGGGTTCTGCGCCTCACCGGCGGTGACTCCGATGATCTCGACGCCGCCGAAGGCGAACATCACGATGGTGAATGATGAGAGCAGCCCCCAGAACCCGTGCGGGAGGAAACCGCCATGGTCGACCAGTGCCTGCGGTCCCATCTGGTCGTGGTCGGCGATGCCGAAGCCGAAGACGATGATGGCCACGCCGGCGGCGATGAGGACGATGATCGCGATGATCTTGATCAGCGCGAACCAGAATTCCAGCTCACCGAAGATCTTGACGCCGATCATGTTGATCGCAGCGATGAAGAAGACGACGGCCAGCACCCAGATCCACCGCGGCACGTCGGGGTACCAGAACCCCATGTACACGCCGATCGCTGTGGCGTCGAAGACGGCGACGAGGATCATCTCGAAGGCGAAGGTCCACCCGACGAGGAAGCCGGCGAAGGGGTGAAGATAGTGAGAGGCATACTGGCCGAAGGAGCCCGAGACGGGGTGCCGGACGACCAATTCGCCGAGGGCGCGCATCACCATGAAGACGGCGGCGCCGCCGATGATGTAGGCGAGGAGCACTGCCGGGCCGGCGGACTGGATCGACTCCGAGGAGCCCATGAAGAGCCCCGTGCCGATGGCTGAGCCGAGGGCCATGAATCTGATGTGGCGGGCAGTCAGGCCCCTGCGCAGGCCGACGTTCTCTCTGCCGCCGTCGGTGTGTTCATCCGTGGGCACTGCCTCGCTGCGATCCTTGTCGGCTGGAGCCATCGGTGTCTGCTGTCCTCTTCTCTCGACTGCCCGTGGCCACCTGCCCATTCGATCGACGGGCCAGGCTTCACGGCCACCTCAGATTCTCACACCGAGAGGGCCGCAGAGTACGCGGCCTGGAGCAAAGAGTCAGAGATCTCAGAAACTCGAGTCGGACAGCCGGTGCCGGCGAAGTCCTCGGACCGGAGGTGACGCTCTCGGCGCACTCAGGCCGTCTGCCGATCGCTTGAGAGCATTCCGAAGATGAGGGTGTCGGTCCATTCGCCTTTCGACCACCAGTCCCTGCGCAGGTGCGCTTCCTGTCGCATGCCGATCCTCTGAGCCAATTTCGCCGAGGCGGTGTTTCTGGCATCCATCTGCGCGAACACCCGGTGGAGACCGTAATGGTCGAAGGCGAGGTTGAGGACCGCGATGGCCGCTTCGGTGGCGAAGCCGTGACCGGCGGCGGCCGGATCGAGGACCCACCCGACCTCGGCCTTCTCCTCGCTGTCGTCGGCGAGCCAGATCGCGATATCGCCGATGACTCGTGACCCCTCGAGCGAATCGAGGCCGTCGGCGGTCTCGATGACCAGGGCCAGGGCACGCGAATCTGTCTCGAGCCCCGTGCGGGGGAGGCGTTTGTCGATCTCGGTCTCGGCCACCTCGGCGGTCCAAGGCTCCTGGAGGAGGAACCGGGAGACATCCTCGCGGGAGTAGATGGGAAGGTGCGTCCTGGCATCGGACTCGCGATACGCGCGCAGAACCAGTCGGTCGGTGGTCAGGGGCAGATCCAGCGGGTCCATGAGCTCACTGTGCCAGGCGAACCTGTGAGTGGGACGGACGATGCCGGACGCTTCGCTGGGAGCGTCCGGCCTCGTGCGCGGTTCAGGCGGGGAGGATCCCACGGCGCTTGGCCATGCGGATAAGAGCCGATCCGCCGATGATCGCGGCCACGCCGAAGAAGACCGCGGCACCGATCTCGACGCCGGTGCGCGGCAGGGTTCCGCCGCCACCGCCGGCCAGCCCCGGGCCTTCGCCTCCGCTGCCGGAGCCGGCGTTGCCTTCGCCGCCTTCGCCGCTGCCATTCGCGCCGGTCCCGCCACCGGCGGCATCGGCATCGTTCGAGCCGTTGGAGTCCTCGGATGCGTTCGAGTCCTGAGAGCCTGCCGAACTGTCATCGCCGCCGGTATCGGACGAACCTGAGGCAGTGGCAGAACCGTTCGCGTCATCCGTGCCCGCCGAGTCGTCATCGCCGTTCGCATCGTCGCCCGGGTCGCCGGGCACTTCGGCTTCGGGGTCGAGTCCCAGGCCGTCGGCGATCGTAAAGTGCATGTCCGTCTGATCGGTCAGTCCGACGACGTTGGCGGCACCCGGTCCGTAGGCGGCGATGCGCAGCTGCGTGCCCGTGTGGCCCTGCGACTCCTCTTCGTCCGCGGTCGCGTAGTTCATCGTCATATCGGTGCCGTCGGCGGTGGTCAGTGTCCGGGTCAGACCCGGAGTGTCCGAACCGGCGGAGACGATCTGGCTCGTGTGGGCGTGGTCGGCGGTCGTGATGACGAGAGTCTCGCCGTCCTCTTTCGCGAAGTCGAGGGCGGCCTTGACCGCTTCGTCGAGGTCGACGGTCTCACCGATCTGACCGCACGGGTTCGCGGCGTGATCCTCCTTGTCGATGCTTGCTCCCTCGACCTGGAGGAAGAATCCATCGTCGTTGTCGAGCAGGTCGACGGCCTTGTTCGTCAGCTGATCGAGCTTCGGCACATTCGAGGTGCGCTCGGGGTTGTTCTTGCATTTCACGGCCGGTTCGGTGCCGCCTCCGTGGGTGGCCTTCGGACCCTCCCAGCGAACGGGGAAATTGCCCTCTGTGAAGAGTCCGAGCACCGGCGAATCCTGGTTCGCCTCGGTGAGGGAATCGAGTGAGTCGGAATCATCGACGAGCTGGTAGCCGCGATCTTCGGCCTGCTCGCGCAGTGTCTGGTCCTTCCAGTCACCGGCGGTGGCCTTCTGTTCGAAGGAGGCCGAGCCGCCGCCGAGGGTGACATCGGCACGAGCGTTGATGATCTGCTCGCTGATTGAACCGAGCCCACCGTTCTCCAGCGCCTCATCCGAGCAGTCCTCGCTTGTCTCTTCCGGCCCGTAGCAGCCGCGGAGGCTGATGTGGGTCAGCTGCGCGGCAGGTGTCGCGTCCTGGATCTCCGCGGTCGAGACGTCACCGGTCTTCATTCCCTTCGCACGGGCCATTTCGATGAGGGTCTTGTGCGGGTTGCCCTGGCGGTCGATGCCGAGCGCCCCGTTGTAGGTCTTCGTACCCGAGGACCAGCCGGTGGCGCTCGCAGCGGAGTCGGTGACGTAGTCCGGCTTGCCGGTGTCCTTGTCCACCGCATAGGTCGTGTACTGCCCGGTCATCGGCAGTGCGTCGAGACCTTCGAAGCGTCCGTGGGCGCCTTTCGCATAGTTGCGGGCGGCGGTGATCTCGGAATCGCCCATGCCGTCGCCGATGAGGAGGATGACGTTCTTCGCGCCGGAGTCCTCGACCGCGTCGCGGATGGCGTCGGTGTTGTCACCGTCGAGCTGGCGGGCTCCTCCGGGTTCGTCGATTCCCGAAGCCTGGGCGGGGCTTGCGACTCCGAAGAGCGCGAAGCTGAGAGCGCCGGTCGCCGCAGCGATTCGCAGGGTTCTCCTGGCCATGTGCCGTCCTTTCGTAGAGAAGCACACAGACGTTCACCGAAGATGCGGTCCGAGCCGTGCCGACGGCAGGACTCGGACGAGCGTGTGAGCGTCTGTGTGCGAGCAGACGGCTTCCAACTTACTCAGCTTTCTCACAAGGTGAGTGGAGGGAATGTGAAGCCTGAGTTAACTCGCAGTTCTGTGTCGTCGCTTCGTGTCATTCCCGGTTGCCAGCACGGTGGAATTTCCATTCTTTCGTCGTGAGATCCAGTGACAGATGGCACCCCGCACTCGGTGACAAATGGCATCAGCGCACGCGAGCACTGATTTCTAGTGTGTGAACATGACTTCACAGACAACGTCCCACACGCCCGCTTCGGCCGTTCCGGTCCACCGCGGAGCCGTCACCGCCTCCGCAGTCGCCCTCAACCATCTGACGAAGAGCTTCGGCGGCATCACAGCCGTCAACGATCTCGACCTGACGATCCGCCCCGGCGAAGTCGTCGCCTTCCTCGGACCCAACGGAGCAGGCAAGACGACGACGATCGACATGCTGCTCGGCCTCAGCCGACCCGATGCAGGAGACGTCGAGATCTTCGGCATGCCGCCTCGGCGAGCCGTGTCTCTCGGCTACGTCAGCTCGGTCATGCAGACCGGCGGCCTGCTCGATGACCTCACCGTCCGCGAAACCGTCGAATACACATCCGCGATCTTCGCCTCTTCCCTCGACACCGACCTCGTTCTCAAACGTGCAGGAATCGCCGAAATCGCGAACTCGGTCGTGAAGAAGTGCTCGGGCGGGCAGAAGCAGCGTCTGCGCTTCGCCATGGCGCTCCTGCCCGACCCTGCCCTCATCGTCCTCGACGAACCGACGACCGGGATGGATGTCACCGGCCGCCGCGACTTCTGGCACCAGATGCGCGCTGATGCGCTGACCGGCAAGACGATCCTCTTCGCCACCCACTACCTCGAGGAGGCCGACGAGTTCGCCGACCGCGTCATCCTCATCGCAGACGGGAAGGTCGTCGCCGACGGTTCGGCCCATGAGATCCGCGGCATGGCCGCAGCGAAGACTGTGAGCGCGACCCTGCCGCTGACCGACGGCGAGCCCACCGCCGAGGCGGGCGTGGCCGAACTGGTCGACCTCCTCGGCGGCCTGGCCGGAGTCGAATCCATCGACGTGCGGGCCAGACGCCTGAGAATGCGCACCACCGACTCCGATGCGGCCGCGAAGATGCTGTTCGACAACGCCTGCACCGACCTCGAGATCACTTCTCACTCCCTCGAAGACGCCTTCATCAGTCTCACCGCGAAAGGGGCATGACATGTCCACCCAGCCATCGACTCAACCGGCCGGATCCTCGAAGGTGCGTACGGCACCGGGGGCCGCCTCGGCGAGGTTCCTCTCCTCCCTCGACGACCGCAGGATCCCTCGCTTCGGCGGATTCTCGGCCACCCTGCTCCGGCTCGAGCTGCTGCGGAAGCTGCGCAACCGGCGCACGCTCATCTTCACGATGATCATGCCTGCGGTCTTCTATCTCATCTTCGGCCTGACGAACAAGGACGAGATGCTCGGCAGCACGAATGCCGCGCTCTACATCTCCGTGTCCCTGGCGACGTACGGAGCGATGATCGCCACGACCACCGGCGGTGCCCAAGTCGCGATCGAACGGGCACTTGGGTGGAGTCGCCAGCTGGCGCTGACGCCGCTGCGCCCGGCGGCGTACATCCTCATCAAGGTGATCGTGTCCATGGTCCTCGGCGCGGTGTCCGTCATCGTCGTCTTCGTCCTCACCGCGATCACCGGCGTCCATGCGCCCCTGACAACGCTCGTCTCCTCCGGACTTCTCGTCATCCTCACGTCCTGTGTCTTCGCGGCCTTCGGCGTCATGCTCGGTTATCTGCTGCCCGCCGAGAACGCGATCCAGGTGGCCAGCATGGTCCTCGGCATCCTCTCCCTCATCGGCGGACTCTTCGTCCCGCTGGAGATCTGGCCGGACACCCTGCAGACCATCGCCCGCTTCACTCCGGCCTACGGAGTCGGCGAAATCGCCCGCGCACCGCTGGGCGGGGGTTACGATCATTGGGCGATCGTCAGTGTCCTCGTCTGGCTTGCGATCTTCGTCGCAGGATCGGCCCTGGCCCTGCGCCGGGACACCTCGCGGGTGTGACGGCCGACCACGTCACGGGCGGCAGGGGACGCGCGAACCCAACGATCACGTCAGGAGCACAGTGACCGCGAACGACACCACCGGCGGGGCGCGGGCAGGGTCCTCGCCCGCCGGGCTGCGCCCGCTGAACTTCATGAGCTGGTTCTTCCCGTTCTTCTGGCTCGTCTTCCTCTCCTATCCGCTGGCCGCCTCGCTGCGGCTCGACGGGGCACAGCGGTTCTGGGGCGTGAGCCTCACGGTCGCCTTCGCAGTCGTGTTCTACCTCGGCATGATCGCCGGCGGCATCGGTCTGGGCACCTTCGTCCGGACGATGCGCGACCCCCGTGCTCACCGCACACGACTGGCCCTGATCGTCGTCAATGCGGCGCTCATCATCATGATCGCCATCACCGTCGTGGCCGTTCCCCTCGTCGGCGAGGCGGCACTGTCGTATCTGGCCTATATCTCTGTGATCGCTGTGGTGTCCGTGCGGCGGGTGGTCCCCGGACTCGTCATCGCGGCCTCGACGCTCATCGTCGCCGAGGTGGCCCAACGTCTCGTCCCCGGGTGGAGCCACGACTGGTCGGCCACCTTCGGGATCTCGATCTCCGGGTTCGCCATGGTGATGGCACTCATGGCCGGTGACCGGTCCAGAGCGGCCCGACAGGTGGAGGAGGAGAACCGCCGTCTGGAACGCGAGACCGAACGACTGCGCGTGTCCCAGGTCGTCCACGACGTGCTCGGCCACTCCCTGACCGTCATCGCGCTCAAAGCGCAGCTGGCGGCGAAACTCGAAGCCGCAGGGTCCCCCGATGCGGCCCGGCACATCGCCGAGATCGAAGAGCTCGCCCGTGGTGCGCTCGCCGACGTTCGCACCACGGTGCAGGGAACGCGCACGATCTCCTTGGCCGAGGAACTCGTCGAAGCAACCCGGGCGCTGCGGGCCGCCGACATCACGGTGGAGGCTCCGACCTCGGTCGATGTCGTCGATCCCCGCCTGCGGGAACTGTTCGCGTGGAGTCTGCGCGAAGGCAGCACGAACATCCTCCGGCATGCCCGAGCGCAGCGGGCGACGATCACCATCGAAAGGCACCGTCTCATCATCAGCAACGACACCGCCGGCCGCGGCGACCCCACGCACCCGGCCACGACGCTCGACCTCGGCGAAGTGGGGGCCGGAACCGGGCTGCGGGGCCTGCGGGAGAGAGCTGCGGGTGTGGGGGCGCGAGTGCGCACTCGGAAGTCCGATGCCGGATTCGACCTCGACGTTGACGGAGGTGAGACCCGTGACGACGCTGCTCATCGCTGACGACCAGACCATGGTCCGCGAAGCGCTCGCCGCCCTGCTCGGCATGGAATCCGACTTCGAAGTCGTCGCGCAGTGTGCCCGCGGCAATGAAGTCCTGCCGGCGATTTCGAAGACCCGTCCGGACGTGGCGCTGCTCGACGTCGATATGCCCGAACCCGACGGACTGAGTGTCGCCGCCACGCTGCACAAGGAGTTTCCCCAGGTCAAGGTCATCATCGTCACGACCTACGGACGTCCCGGATGGGTCAAACGGGCCTTGGACGCCGGGGTCAGCGGGTTCATGGTCAAGGACGCTCCGGTCGACCACCTCGCCGACGGCATCCGCCGCGTCATGTCCGGAATGTCGGTCATCGACCCCGAACTCGTCGTCGAATCGACGATGCATGGGTCCTCCCCGCTGACTGCCAGGGAGACCGATGTGCTGCGCACGGCCGCGGACGGGGCCAGCGTGGACGAAGTGGCCGCGACGCTCCACCTCTCGACCGGCACCGTGCGCAATCGTCTGTCCTCGGCGATCGGGAAGACGAATGCTCGCAACCGTGCCGATGCCGCGCGGATCGCCGAGGAGAACGGTTGGCTGTAGGCCTCAGCCCCGTTGACGGCGCAGCGCCTGCCCCCAGGACAGCTTCGGGCCCGACTGCAGGATCGAGCGTTCGAAGATCCGGGTCGCCAGCAGCAGCGCCAACAGCGTGGTGATGACGAGGATGAGCAGGGAGACCAGCGGCTCCCACCAGGCGATCGTGCCGAGGAAAACGCGCATCGGCACGGCCACTGCCGCCGAGAACGGAATGTAGGACAGCACCGCCATCACCGTTTCGTTCGACGAGAAGATGATGACGCCCATGTAGGGCAGGAAGATGAGCATCATGATCGGCATGCTCGTCGACGGCAGATCCTCGGTGCGCGAGACCAGTGAGGCGGCGGCCGCATAGAGGGCGGCGACCATGACGAAGCCGATGATGAAGAGGGGGACGAACCAGGCGATCGGTTCGGCCACCGATCCGAGCACGAGGTCGTTTCCGCTGATCGCGGCCCCGGTGAGAACCGCGACGGCGGTGAGGCCGATCTGGGTGAAGGCGAGGATCGTGCACGCGATGACCTTGCCGAACATGAGCACCCGCGCCGAGGTGGACGCGAGCAGAATCTCGACGATCCGTGACTGCTTCTCCTCGACCACGGACGAGGCGATCGTGTTTCCGAACGTCATCGCGGCCATGAAGAACACGAGTCCGAGGCCGAGCCCGATGAGGTACGTGAGCGTGGGATCCGGGGCATCGGGGTCGAGGAGCTCGACCTCGGGGGTAAGGCTGAGTGCGCCGATGAGCGACTCGGGTGCCGAGCGCAGAGACAGGACCGCGACCCCGGTCGGCGAGTCCTTCGACTCGACGACGGCCGCGTCGACCTTCTCGGAGGTGACCAGGGCCTTCGCCTCATCCGCGTCATCGACTGAGACCGTTTCGATGCCCTCGATTCCGTCCACGGCCTTCGCCCCCGCCGAGGTGACCGCCACCTCGTCCGTGGAGGAGAAGAGAGAGGGCAGCGCCCCGGAGACCCCGACGAGGACACCGAGGATGACGATGCTCAAGATCGTCGAGACCATGAAGGCCTTGGACTTGAGGCGGACCATGATCTCGCGTTCGATGACGAGTCCGATGGCGGTGGTGAAACCTGCTCGGTGCGAGCGGGCGCTGGCGGCGGTGTTCGTGTCTGTCGTGCTCATGCCTGTGTGACCTCCTGGAACAGACGGTTGAGGGCGACTTCGTGCGGCCCGAACGACGTCACCGAGGACACGGTGAGCGCGTGGCGCAGAACCGCCTCGGCGGTGTCGGAACTCGGGGCGGTGAAGCGGGCCCAGCTGCCGTCGAGTTCGACGACGGAGACATCGGGCATTCCGCGCACCCAGCCGAGGTCGGAGTCGGTCTGCAGGGTCCATTCGGGCAGGCTGCGCTGGCGGCGCAGCTCTTTGGTGGTGCCGGCGGCGACAAGGTGGCCGTCGTTGATGATGACGATGTCGTCGACGAGTCGTTCGACGAGGTCGAGTTGGTGGCTGGAGAACAGCACCGGGGCGCCGGAGGCGGCGAAAGAAGTGAGCACGTCGAGGGTGCGTTCGACGGCGGCGGGGTCGAGACCGGAGAACGGTTCGTCGAGGACGAGCGCCTGGGGATTGTGGATGAGGGCGGCCGCGATCTGGACCTTCTGCTGGTTGCCCAGGCTCACTGATTCGAGGGTGTCGGTGGGTTCACCCTTGAGGTCGAGCTGGTCGAGGAGCTCGAGGCCGCGCTTCTTCGCCACTTGGCGGGTCAGGCCGTGGAAGCGGGCGAGGTAGATGAGCTGATCGATGATCGGCATCTTCGGGTAGAGGCCGCGCTCTTCGGGCATGTACCCGATCGCACTGCGATGGCTCGGGGTGATCGGGGCGCCGTCGACGGTGATGTGACCGGAATCGGCGGCGAGGACTCCGAGGAGGATTCGCATGGTCGTCGTCTTGCCGGAGCCGTTCGAGCCGACGAAGCCGGTCATCCGGCCGTCGCCGATGTCGAAGCTGAGATCGTGCAGCACCTGCTTGCTGCCGAAGCTGCGGTTGATGTTCGCCAGGGTGATCATGTCTCAACGCTATACGGAGACCAGCCGCCTGAGATCCGCCGTGAGGGTGAGTTCGAGCCCCTGCCTGCGGGGGAGATTCGACGCACTTCTCAGCGATTCGACACCGATCATATTACTGCCGTTGTCGCTTCGGTGGTCTCATCTCAGCCCTTGTCGTGCTGACCGATCGCCACGACCCCGTTCTCATAAGCCCAGATCACTGCGTGGATGCGGTCGCGGATGCCGAGCTTGGACAGCAGATTCGACACGTGGGTCTTCACGGTGGCTTCGCCGACGAAGAGGTCACCGGCGATTTCGGAATTGCTCGATCCCGTCGCGACCAGTCTGAGCACTTCGAGTTCTCGTTCGGTGAGCTGATCGAGCTCCGGTGCCGCGGGTGTCGTCGGTTCGGGGATGGACACCGAGCGTTCGATGACGCGCCGGGTCACCTCGGGGGAGAGGAGCCCGTCCCCGTGTGCCAGAGCCGTGACGGCATCGATGAGCTGTTCGGCCTCGGCGGTCTTGAGGAGGAAGCCGCTGGCCCCGGCGGCCAGCGCCTGGAACAGGAAGTCATCGCGGTCGAAGGTCGTGAGCATGAGGACCGCTCCGGCCGCGCTTCGGCGGACGATCTGGGCGGTTGATTCGAGGCCGTTCATCACCGGCATCTGCACGTCCATGCAGATGACGTCGGGGGAGAGCTCGAGGGCACGATCGATGGCGATCTGACCGTTCTCGGCCTCTCCGACGACGGCGATGCCGTCCTCGCTCTCGAGGATCGTGCGGAAACCGGTGCGGACCATCGACTGGTCGTCGACGAGGAGAACTCGAATCATCTGGTTGCCTTCACTGAGTTGTCGGGCCCGGGGGAGTCGGAAGCCGATGCGGTTGCCGCTGGGTCGGTTGCGGCGGCCGGGTCGTCGGCCGCGGGTTCGGCGTCGCTGTGAGGATAGGGGAGGCGGGCGCGGACGAGCCAGCCGCCGCGGGACTTCGGCCCCGCTTCCAGGCTGCCGCTGAGTGCGTTCATACGCTCTCGCATACCGATGATGCCCAGGCCCAGGCCTTCCCCGGCCGACCGGTCGGCCGCAGCGCCGGAGCGGGCGGACCCTTCGCCGGTCGGGCGGGAGTCGCTGACTTCGACCTCGAGACCGGTGGTGCCGTATCGCAGCCGCACATCCACCTCGGCGCCGGCACCCGCGTAGCGGGAGCAGTTGGTCAGGGATTCCTGGATCACGCGATAGATCGACAGTTCGGTGGTCGGGGTCAGTGGTCGGGGGCTGCCGATCGTCGTGAACTCGACGGTCTGCCCGGACCGCTGTGCGGATTCGATGAGTTCGGGCACATCGCCGAGGCCGGGATTGCCCTGCGCAGGCGCTCCTTCGGTGCTCGATTCGTCCGAATCGCGCAGGGTGTAGACGAGCGCGCGGAGTTCCTCGACGGTCTCCCTTGTCGAGGATTCGATCGTCGCCAGCGATTCGGCCGCCTTGTCCGGATTCTTCGTCAGACTGCGTCGGGCCGCCGCTGCGTGGATGCCGACTCCGGCGATGTGGTGGGCAACACCGTCGTGGAGTTCACGGGCGATACGCACCCGGTCGAGTTCGAGAGCCTGCTGGGTCAGACGCTTCTCCTGTGAGCGGACCTCGTCATTGGCAGCCCGAAGTTCGGCCAGCAGCTGCCGCTGCTTCCACGCCCGATCGCCGAATACCCAGGCACCGCCGAAGTAGGCGACGTTCGTCAGCAGATTGACGCCGAAGCTTGCCGCGACCTGCATTGCGGTCATATCGGACAGATCGTTGAACTGGAGGCCCAGCGCGAGGACTAGGTAGACGAGGATGCCGAGGCAGTAGAGTGCGCGGGAGATGAAGGCGGCTCGGCGGTTGCTCTGCCAAGCTCCCACCGAGTAGAGACCCATGAACAGGATGATCTGGGTGACGCCGGGCTCCATGGCACTGGACACCTGTGCTCCGACGAATATGATCACTTGGATCCAGGCAACCTGGCTGGGGTAGCGTCGCCGCCAGATCAGTGGCAGGGCGACCGCCGTCGAGGCCAAACACAGCACCCAGAGCGGCGCCTCGAATGGCCAATATCCACCAGCCGTGTACAGCACCGCGAAGATCATCGAAGCGACCGCTAGGGTGATGACCAGATAGACATCACCCCGCGTGGGTCTCAAAGACGTCGCGTTCTCTGCCATTCCTCCAGCTTAGTCAGTCCGCTGATGCCGCGGTATCCGTCTGGATGGGGAACCGTCCGGGCCCGCCTCCGGCACAGGGCGGAGACGGACCCGGCATCAGCCCAGTGCCAAGCTGTACAGGTGCTCGAGAGCTCCGTCGATGGCATGCGGCACGGGACGGCCCGAATCATCCAGCTCATTCCACCGCTGCCGATTCACCAGGATCGTCATCTGACGTCGGCCGTCGGCACGTGTCATGGTGATGGCGCCGCCTCCCCACACCGAACCGTCGTGGCCCCAGAACGTTCCTCCCGCCTCATTGCGGCGATGCAGTCCCAATCCGTAGTCGATCATCGTTCCCTCGAAGGAGCGGACGGGGGCCGTGCGCTGCATCTGCGCAAGCGACTCCGCCTGGAGCAGCTCGCCGCCGATGAGGAGGCCGAAGAACCGATTGAGATCGGCAGTGGTCGACACCAGGGAGGCCGCCGGCCCGACCCACGACATGTCGAACTCACTGAAGTCACGGGGCGGATCGGCCATCGAGAACCACGACTCGTAGAGTCGCGAATGCGGCCTGGCCAGAGCCGTGTCCGAGGGGAAATAGGTGTCATTCAGACCGGCAGGCACGATGACCTCGGTGGTCATGGCTGGGAGGACGGGCTGCGCACCTATGCCCGCGCTCAGCTCGAGACCCTCAGCGCACATCCGCGGCTCGTCGAGCTGGTCATGTCGCGCCCGGCGGTGACCACCGGAAACCTCGCGCTCATGGAGTCCCTGCTGACATTCCTCCAGGCCGACGCGTTCCCGCCGGCTTCGGCCCTCGATATCGTCTACTCCCTCAACGAGCTGGTCCTCATTCACGCCGTGCTCGAGGCCGGAGACGACACGGCGCCGGGGCCGCAAGGGGAGGATAGGCGGAGGCGCCACCTGGCCGGAGTGTCCGCCGAAGACTTCCCGCTCCTCGCCGAGGCGGTCGAGGCGAACGCCGATCGCGCTGCCGATGCGCAGTTCGAGTTCGCGCTCGACGCTCTCATCGCCGGATTCGCGGACCTTCGCCGGAAGCGATGACCGCCCGCCTAGAATGGTCCTGACCGCGCCGCCAGGAGCGAGGCGGTCGTGAGTCGATGGTCCGATTCCGGCGGCCGAGGAGGATGAGTGGATCGACGTGAGGCCATTGCCCGGACCGGGATGGAGCTGGTAGCCGAAGGTGGCAGTCATGCTCTCACCCACCGTCGAATCGATCAGCGTCTCGACCTGCCGCCGGGAACGACGTCGAACTACGCGCGCAACCGACGCGCTCTGGTCATCATGGTCATCGACCAGATCGCGGCCATGGCCGATCTGCGCGGGGGTGACCGTGACCGCCCTCTGCCGAACACCGTCGCCGAGGCGCTCGAACAGCTGGTCCCCACGCTGGAGGCGACCATCGCCCGCGGGACCGATATCCGGGCACGGATGTCACTGTCTCTCGACTACTGGCAGGACCCCGAACTGCACACCCTGCTCACCACCGAATCTCCCATTCGCCTCAAACTGGTTGCCGAGGCCGAGCGCATGCTCGCCGGTCTCGGGGTTCCCGAGCCCGAGAAGCGAGCGATCGACTTCATCGGTGTGATGAACGGCCTGTTGTTCGACCGGTTGGCAGGCAACGGCGTGCGCGGAGCTCGGGTCGATCCCGCCTCGGTGCTGGGCGCCTGGCTCATCGGCATCGGCGCCAGGCGATGACCGCGGTGGTGTCGATCGCAGCAGTGTACTGACGATCCCGGCCTCGAGGCGACGCAGCTGCGTATGCGGGGTCAGCCGAGATGGACCTTCTGCGCGACGATGACGGCGAGATCGCGGTGCTGCCAGTGCACCCGCGGGTGCAGGCCTGTGGCCTCGAGCCAAGCCAGTTGGTCCTTCAGCGAACTCGGGGTGTCCTCGATCCCATCGATGGGCGTGATGACATCGGCCGGGTCGACAGGAACGACGAGATCGGCGAGGACGAAGCGCCCGCCCTCATCGAGGACGGCCGCGACCCGTGCGAACAGATCCGCCTTGCCTGATCCGTCGAGGTGATGGACGGCCAGGGTCGACATCACGAGGTCGAAAGGCCCGCTCGGCAGCGGGTCCTCCAGTCGGCTCTGCTGCAGAGCAGTCCTGGTCGGATCGAGAGCTTCTTCGGCCGCAGCGAGCATCTCGGCGCTGTCGTCGATGCCGAAGAGGTGCGCCTCCGGCAGTGCCCGGGCCACCTCGGCGGCGGTGAGGCCGCTCCCGATGCCCAGATCGAGGATGGTGCGAGGGGCGTCGGCTGCGACGGCTGCGCTCAGTTCGGCCTGCAGACGGGGATAGTCGGGGATCTCCTCGGCCATGAGCGCGCGGTAGGACTCCGGGTCCCAGGCGAATTCGGTCATGACTCTGCTCCTTCGCCGATGCGATGGGTGCTCGGCTGCTGTGTCGGAAGTGCCTGCGGCTGCGGAGGGTTCGGGTGCGGCTGCGGAGCGATGCCGATGTGGGCAAGGAAGCGGTCGAATCCATGGACGACGGCGGCGAAGCGCCAGGAGAAGAGGGAGTCGAGGCCGTGCTGTCCGCCCGGAAACTCCGCATACCACGTGGGCTGGCTCGACGCGGTTGCCACCTGCTTCGACAGTTCCCTCGCATCATCGATCGGGGCCCAGGAGTCATTGTCGCCGTGGACGAAGAACATCGGCGGTGCCGCCGAGGCATCCATCGCCAGCGGGGTCGACACGGGGTGCTCGTCCTCGCTGCGGCCGTAGTACCGACCGTAGTAGCCGTAGAGGCACAGCGCGGCGGCGATCCGCGGGGTCGTCAGCTCGTCGTGGGTCAGTTCGGCCTCCTCGCTGAGCGGCGGGCCCACGTCCGCGCCCTGGCCGAGTGCAATGAGCGAAGTCAGATGTGCTCCGGCCGAGCTGCCGGCCATGACGATCGTCGAGGCGTCTCCGCCGTGGAGCACCCCGTTGTCGCGTGTCCAGCGCAGCACGGCTCGTGCATCGTCGAGGTGATCGGTGAAGTCCGCTTTCGGGCGCAGCCGGTACGTCGCGCTGATGCAGACCCACCCGCGGGCCGCCAGATGGTGAAGCAGTGCGCGGGCCTCACGGCGGTTTCCGCCGGAGGAGTATCCCCCGCCGTGGAAGTACACGAGCACCGGGCCGCTGAGGGTCTGGTTCCGGAACCGATAGACATCAAGGCGCTGTCGTCGATGCTCGCCGTAGGACAGACCGCCGATCCGCATGACCGAACGGGGGCGCAGCGGGACGGGGAACAGCAGCGGACGCAGCCAGGTCCACCTCGGTGGGGGCGCCGAGCTCGTGCTCCCGCGCCGAGGTTCGGTGTGTGCGCGGATCAGCGCCGTGACCACCGATCGAGCCAGAAGGCAGCGCCGCAGCACCACGAGGAGGCCGAGGAGGATGATTGCCGACAGCGCAAGGAGCACCGTTCCCACGGGGCCGTCCAGGTCTCCCTCGCTGAGAGCAAGCGCGGTGGAGAGGATCAGCCAGAGTGCCCCGAAGTGGGGCACTTCGCTGATGACGACCGCCAGGAAGCAGCTGATGCGACCTGCGCGGCCATAGCCAGGCGGCGGGATGAGGGCCGCAGCCGTGCACACGCCGAGGAGTCCGATTGTGAAGAGGTAGCCGATCGGCATGTGGGTCTCCTTCACCGTTGATGGACATGCCGGTCACATCACGGTACCACGACCATCGTAGTGGTTGAATCCCTTCCTACAGATCGAGTGCGACGATCGGGTCCGTGGTCGGCTGCTCGGACCCGCCCGCGGGCTCCACGGTGATGCCGAACAGGCTGCCTTCCGAGAATTCCCTGCCGGCGATGGTCACCGGTTCATCGGTCATGAGACCGGCGCTCTCGGGCCCGTCGTCACCGATCACCCACATCTGCATCGATTTGCCTGCCGGTGGCTCTCCGACATCGCGCGGGCTGAATCGGATGAGCTGCTCGCTCTCCGAGGACAGCACGGTGACCGAACCGCCCTCGGGCAGATCGGCCGTGCTTGTGCGAAGATCATCGGCCTCCATGAGGCGCGTGGACTCGTCGAGCTGCTGCTGGGTTGCGGCCAGCTGCTCCTCGAGCTGGTTCTGATGCTGAGTCTGCTGCCAGATCGTCACTCCGAATCCGCCCACGATGATGACGGCGGCCGCGGCCGCAGCATAGGGCAGCCAGGGCCGCTGCCGGCTGCGGCGGGCACGCTGATCACGAATGTCGCTGACTCTGCTGTTGCCGCGGCGATCACCGCGTTCACCAGGGTCGATTCGCTCGCCGCCCTCACCGCCGTCCCCGTGGTCCTGCGACTGACGGTGCTCCGACGGTGAGGTGGATGGAGCTGCTGCCGCAGATTCCGAGCCGACGGGACCGGCTGGATCCTGAGACCCCGGGTCGACCGGTGGTGTGGTCCGGGCGAGCCAGTGGTCACCGGGAGGTTCCTGCGCATGTGTCGACGGAATGTTGAGGATGGCCTCTCGTGTCTTGTCGCTGACCTCCTGCGGTTCCTCGTCCTCCGCCATCAGCGCCATCGTCTCGGCGTAGGCGTCGACTTCGGAGCGGAAATCTGCGTCGGAGTCCGCGAGGCGCTGCGCTTCGGCGAGTTCGGAGTCACTGAGCCCTCCGAGGGCCAGACCGGCAGCCAGATAGTCACGATCGGCGTTCATCGGCTTGCCTCCAACTCTTCTCGCAGCTTCTTCATTCCGTCCCTGATCCGTGACTTGATGGTACCCAGCGGCACCTTGAGGTTCTCCGAGATCTGGGTGTGGGTCATGCCCTGGTAGAAGGCCATGACGATCGGTTCGGCCTGCTCCTCCGGCAGGACCTGCAGAGCCGAGACCGTCCGATCGGACTCTGCGCGGGCGATCACCGTCTGCTCCACCTGTTCACCGGCTTCGGCGGTCGTCCGCAGACCGTCCGCGAGATCCCGGTTCTGTTGGGCCTGGACGCTGCGTACGCAGTCGATGGCTCGTCTGCGGCACAGGGTGATCAGCCAGGCTCTTCCGGTGCCGCGGTTCGGGTCGAAACTCGAACACCGGGTCCAGACCTCGGTGAAGCATTCCTGCAGAACCTCCTCGGCGAGCGATCTGCTCTTGACGATCCGCAGGATCACGGCCATGAGGATGCGGGATTGGGTGGTGAACAGCTCGTCGAAAGCGGACCGGTCGCCCTCGGCGATGCGGATCAGCAGCGCACCGCCGGGATCAGCGGAAACCGCTGTCTGGTCATCAGAGCTCATTGCCCAATCATGCCATCTGCGCAGAATCTGATCACCCCGGTCCGTGATGAGAGAGTCGTGCATGTCATGTGTGAACGGTGAGCCGAGCAGGGCGGGAGCAGCGACGCATCGCTCACGTGAGATCGAACGAGTCGCAGGGAATGCAGAAGCGGCCGGGCGCCGATCGTCTCGCTGCTGATCGGTTCCCGGCCACTTCATCGTGGTGCACTCTCGTGGCGAACTCCGGTCACTTCTCCGGCATCATCACGCCGTCGACCATGTAGACGGTGGCGTTGGCGGTCTTCACGCCGCCGCAGACCAGTCCCGCATCGTCGAACTTCATGTCTTCGCCGTCACCGGAGATCTTCACCTTCGAGCCTTCGACGGTCTCGTGTTCGCCGGCGATCTCATCGGGTGAGAGCTGACCGGGGATGACATGGTAGGTGAGTACCTTCGTCAGCATGTCCGAGTCCTTGGCCAAGGCGTCGAGGTCGTCCTTCGGCACGTCGGCGAAGGCATCGTCGACCGGGGCGATGACGGTGAATTCATCGCCGTTGAGGGTGTCGACGAGGTCGACATCGGGGTTGAGCTCGCCCGAGACCGCTTTGGTCAGGGTTGTGAGCATCGGGTTGTTCGAGGCCGCTGTGGCCACGGGATCCTGTGCCATTCCCTCCACGGATCCACCGCCGTCGGGGTTCTCGTCGGCATAGGCTGCACAGCCTGAACCGACGAGGTCGCTGTCGTCCATCGAGGAGTCGCCGGATTCTTCGGGCATCTCGGATTCGCCCGAGTCAGCCGACTGGGATTCCGAGCTGTCGGAATCCGAGCCGGATTCCTCGCCTCCCGAATCCGAACCCATGCCCGAGCAGCCGCTCAGTGCGAGGAGGCCGATCGCGCCGGCCGAGAGGATGGTGGCGGTACGTGTGCGAAGCAGTGTTTTCATCGTTCTTCTCCTAATCAACAGTGATGTGTATCAGCGCACAGCCGTGGAGTTGACTCCATTGCTCGCTGTGTACTGGGTATTCGCAGCGGAGGCGAATGCGGATGGGTGGATGGCAAAGAAATCTGAAAGATTCTTCGCCGAGGCGGGAACACCCAGCCCGAGGGCGGGAGCCTCGGCGCAATCGGCGCTCACTCGACGCGGAACTGGATGTGGTGGTGGCCGGTGGCCGAGTTCGGGATCGCATCTCGGCGCTTCGCAGTCTGGACTGTGCCGTCCTTGTCCGTGGCTCGCACGGTCAGCGTGTGCGAGCCCGGCTCCACCTCGGCGAAATCGGTCCGCCACTGACGCCAGGTGTCGATCGTGACCTCCTCGGCCAGATCGGCCTCCGTCCACTCGCCGTCGTCGAGTCTGACCTCGACGCGGTCGATGCCCGAACGCTGCGCCCACGCGGTGCCGCCGACCTGAAGACTGCCGGCAGAGACCTTCCCCAGCGGTTTGGGCACTTCGATGCGGGAGGCGACGAGGATGGGCGCCTTCGCATCCCACCCACGGTCGGTCCAATAGGAGGTCTTCTCATCGAAACGGGTGACCTCGAGCTCGGTGACCCATTTGGTTGCGGACACGAAACCGTAGAGCCCCGGCACGACGAGGCGTGCGGGAAATCCGTGTTCGGGCGGCAGCGCCTGACCATTCATGCCGACGGCCAGAAGGGAATCGCGGTCATCGGTGAGAGCCGTGATCGGCGTCGAGGCGGTGAAACCGTCGAAGGAGTGGGAGAGGACCATATCGGCGTCTGCGCTCGGCCGGGCACGTTTGAGGAGCTCACGAACCGGGTAGCCGAGCCAGGTCGCGTTGCCGACAAGATCGCCGCCGACCGGATTGGACACACAGGTGAGCGTGATGTGGTGTTCTTCGAGAGGGAGATCGAGCAGCTCGTCCATCGTCAGGGTCACCTCCTCGGCGACCATGCCGTGGATGCGCAGCGACCACTGTTCGGGATCGACGACCGGAGGGGCGAGGACCGTGTCGATGCGGTAGAAGTCCTGCGGGTCGGTGAGAAAAGGGGCCGTGCCTGTCACATCGGTGCTCGCCTTGGCGGGGATCGGTTCCGCCTTCTTCGCCGGGCGGGGCAGGACCAGTTGAGCCACCGCAGCTCCCGCATCCTGTGCAAGAGAGGCAACGGTCTGGCCGGCGGCGATGGTGACCGCACCGATCGCACCGAAGGCTCCTGCCAGGGTGAAGAAGCGACGGCGACTCAAGGGCTCCGGCGTTCGTGACCCGTGCTCTGCGCCTCGCCGATCGGAGCCGGGTGCTCCTGAGCCGCCGAGACGCAGGAGCACCACGAAGACCGCGATGCCGAGCGCAAGACCGATGAGCGTGGGAACGATGTCCGAAGCATTCGCCTCGGGACGCAGCACGATGACCACCGCGGGCACGAGCCCGGCGATGAGCAGAAACAGTGTGGCCAGACGTCGGTGGGACAGGGCGAGGATTCCGATGAGTCCGCCGAGGACCAACGCCCCGAGTCCCGTCGAGAGGACGAGGACAACCTTGTCGTTGTCTCCGAACAATGCGATGACGGGTTTGATCGCCGCCGGCGGGGCGAGGGGGATGATCGCCTGGCCGAGGGTGAGCAGCGGTGCGGCACTGGGACTGAATGCGCGCGCGATGAGGTCGGCGAGGCCGAACATCACGAGGGTGGCCGCGATTCCGACCAGAGCGCCTCGGAGACGGCGGCGAGCGCGAGGATATGGGTTCATGGGAATGATTCGGAGACCGCGGGTCTTCGGATGGGATCATCCGGCCGCGTCACATTCCATTCACCGAAACCCCAGTGACCATGGCACGTGTCTGTCGTAGCATGGAGCAATGACTGAGAACCCCGGATACGCCCAGCCGCAGGCTCCGAGCGCCGATGCGGATGAGCCGAAGAGCCCGACCGCGCCCATCTACACCGCTAAGGTCGAGAACCTCGGCGGCACCTCCGGAGAGGTGCGCGTCGAAGACGGCCAGACCCTGACCACGGCTCCGACTTCGCACGTCGAACAGGGCAACAACCCCGAACAGTTCCTTGCGATGGCGTGGTCGACGTGCCTCGGTGAGACCCTCAAAGTCGTGCTCGCCGTCAACGAACTCGACGTCCTCTCCCGGGTGCGCGTCGAGGTCGAACTGCACAAAGAGCCTTCGGGCAACGGCTTCTACTTCGCCCCGCGTGCGTACATCTCCATCGACGGGGTCTCGGACGAGGACGCCGAGAAGTACGCGGCCCGCGCTCACGCACGCTGCCCGATCTCCAAACTCCTCATGGGCAAGGGAACTCCGGTCGTCGAGATCGAACAGTACAAGAACCCGGACAACTTCCAGCTCAGCTGACCGAGCGGGCCGGGAGCCGATGTGGAACTGAATCTGCAGGAAGTCCTCTTCCTCGCCCTCGACCTCACCGGCACCTTCGCTTTCGCCGTCTCCGGTGTGCTGCTGGCGGCCCGCCGCAATTTCGACATCACCGGCGGACTCGTGCTCGGCACGCTCACCGGCATCGGCGGCGGCATGATCCGCGACGTGCTCCTCGACCGGGTGCCCAACGCCATCGCTCAACCCATCTATCTCGCCCCGCCGGTGATCGCGACCCTGCTCATCTACATGATCGGCTCGCACATCTCCCGGGCACGGATCTGGATCGTCGCCTTCGACGCGATGGGACTCGGGCTCTTCAGCGTCACCGGAACGACGATCGCGCTCGCCGCCGGAACGAACTACCCGGCCGCGCTGCTCATGGGCGCGCTGACGGCCTGTGGCGGCGGGCTCATGCGCGATGCCGTGGCCAGCGAGGACCCTGCGATCTTCCGCGGCACCGACCTCTACCTCATCCCCGCCCTGCTCGGATCGGGGCTGACGATCCTCGCCGAGGTGACCGGACTGTTGGGCGCCATCTCCTCGCTCATCATCGCGGCCGCCGCTTTCGCCTTCCGCATGCTCGCGTGGAAGCTGCAATGGCGGGTCCCGCAGCCGATGCGGCAATGGTCGTACCGCGAGACCCGCCATCGGGTGAAGAAGAAGCTGCCGTCGGTGTTCCGGAAGCCGGACTGAGGCGGGCCCTCCTGTCTGCAAGGATGATCGCATGAGCGAGCCGAAGAGCAACTGGACGACCGACCCTGCCCCTCTGCTGCGCGTTGGGGAGGGATTCCGCCTCGGCGAGGTCGATCCCGACTCCACTCCCGGCTACGCCGGGGACAAGAAGAGCGGGAAAAAGGATCTCGGGGCGCTGTCGACCGAGCTGAACGACCTGCAGGAGAGGCTCTTCGCCGCCCACCACGACGACGACACCGGGCCAGCCGTCCTCCTCGTCCTGCAAGCCATGGACACCGCCGGCAAGGGCGGAATCGTGCGCCACGTCGTCGGCGCCGTCGACCCACAGGGCGTCGAAACCGCGAGCTTCAAGAAACCGACGGATGAAGAACTCGCCCATGATTTCCTCTGGCGCATCCGCCCACGGGTACCCGGGCCCGGCATGATCGGTGTCTTTGACCGCTCCCACTACGAGGACGTGCTCATCGGCCGCGTCCGTGAACTCGCTGACGCCCCCGAGATCGACCGCCGCTACTCAGCCATCAACGACTTCGAAGCCGAACTCGCCGAGGCAGGAGTGCACATCGTCAAGGTGATGCTTCACCTCTCCCGGACGAGCAGAAGGAGCGGCTGACCGAACGCCTCGACCGGCCCGACAAGTACTGGAAGTACAACCCCGGCGACGTCGACGAACGACTCCTGTGGCCGGATTACATGGACGCGTATCAGACCGTGTTCGATCGCACCTCCACCGAGGCGGCACCCTGGTTCGTCGTCCCTGCTGACCGGAAATGGTACGCGCGACTGGCCGTGCAGCGACTGCTGCTCGACGCCCTCCACGACATCGATCCACAGTGGCCTGCCGCCGATTTCGACGTCGAGGTCGAGAAGAAGCGGCTCGCCGAGAGCTGAGGTCCACGTCTGCACGGAACGTCGGGCCGCCTCGGCGAGGTAGGGGCCCGAGCGCATCGCGACGTCAGTCGCGGCGGATGCTGAAGTCGACCTTTGTGGGGTGTTCGACGGTGCGCGAGACCGTGCAGTACTTGTCGTGGGAGAGGCCGACGAGGCGTTCGATGCGGGCATCGGCCTTCCGCCCGTCCTCATCGTCGGGGAACGCGAGGTCGAAGTCGAGGTGAACGTTGTCCAGGCGGGAGGCGCCGTCCTCGTCGACCTTCTCGGCCTGTGCGTTGACCTCGAAGCGGGTCGGTTCGGTGTGGCGGCTGGTCACGGTGTCGACGTCGATCGACGAGCAGCCGGCAACGGCGGCCAGGAGCAGCTCGACCGGGGACATGAGGCCCTCGCCGCGACCGAATTCGATGCTCGCCCCGCTCGGAGCGGTGGCGCGGTAGTGGTTCTCGGCGATGCGGGTCAGTTCGATGCTGCGGGTGTCTTCACTCATGGACCCATGATGTCAGACTCCGGGTCTCAGGGGCGGGTGAAGTCGACCTCCCCCGATTCCTGTACCTGTGCCGTGCGGCCAGGACCCGATTCGAACTGCCAGTACAGGTTCGTGTGAGAGACGACCTGCTCCGGCGGGGGAGCTCCCCACTCGGTGAGGTCCTCGGTGGTGTGGGCGTCGGTGACGAGGGTGACGTCGTAGCCGCAGGCGAAGCCGCCGTGGATCGTCGAGCGCACGCAGGCATCCGATTGGGCGCCGGTGACGACGAGGTGGCCGACATCCTTGCCGGCAAGCACCTCCGCGAAGTCCGTTTCCTCGAAGGTGTTGCCATGGGTCTTCTCGATGATCGCCTCGCCTTCGGCGGGGGCGAGCGCATCGACGATCTGCCACTGCGGCGAACCCGACGGCAGCTCATCTGAGCTGTGCCGGACCCACACCACCTCGGTGCCGGTGTTCCGGGGAAGATCGACGAGAGAGGCGATCGTCGAAATGACCCCGTCTGAGTTCCACGAGGCTTCCATCACCGCGTTCTGGACGTCGATGACGATGAGGGCGGAGTTGCTGCGAGCGGATGCGGGCAGTGCGTCGGTGCCTGTGGGCATGATGATCCTCCTTGATCGCCATTCATTATTCTCTGCCGAGTCCCGGCAGACAAGAGCGTATGTCGGTATTTCGGCGGTGGTGTGAGAATGAGCGGGTGAACGATATCTCTCCCGGCTCCGGCGACGCCTCGGCCGCCCCACGCCGTTTCAGTGTGCTGCGCAGCTGGAAGACCGCGCCGTACCTGGTGGGCTCGGGCACGGCGATGATGGGCGACAACATCGAGCACGTCATCACCTATTGGGTGCTGTGGGAGAAGTTCGAGTCCCCGGCCCTTGTCGGTTTCCAGCTCATCAGTCACTGGCTGCCGTTCCTGCTCCTGTCCGTCTACGCCGGCTCCTTGGCCGAGCGCTTCGATTGTCGCCGCCTCATCCAGATCGGGCAGATCATGTTCATGGTCGTCTCCCTGTGCTGGGGCATCCTCTTCCTCACCGACTCGCTGCAGCTGTGGCAGGCCTGCGTGCTGCTCGTCATCCACGGACTCGCCGGATGCCTGTGGGGCCCGGCCGAGCAGATGATGCTTCATGATTTCGTCGACCGGAAGGAGCTGCCGAGCGCCGTGAGGCTCAACGCGACGTTCCGCAGCCTCGGCATCCTCTTCGGGCCCGTCGTCGGCTCCGCCCTGCTGCTCGGGGTCGGGGCGACCTGGGGCATCTTCATCAACATCGTCTTCTACCTGCCGCTGACACTCTTCCTCATCCGCACGCCCTTCACCGGACATCTGCGCAGCGGCAGTGTGCGCACGGCGCGGACGACGCTCATGCAGTCGCTGCGGGTGCTCATCGACGTCCGCCACAATCGTGCGATCCTCGGCATGCTGCTGCTGGCCGCGCTCGCCTCGATGACGATCGGTGCGGTGCTGCAGACCGCGATGCCCGTCTTCGGCGGGATCCTCACCCCGTCCGGCGGAGACAGCGACTTCACCTACGGGGTGCTGCTCTTCGCCATGGGTGCCGGAGGGGTCCTCGGCGGGTTCGGGCTCGAGGCGACCGGATGGATCAAAGCGGTCCCCACGGCTGCCGCGCTGGCCGCTGCCGCGATGGGGCTCAGCGCCGTGTTCTTCGCCCTGACCTCACACCTGTGGGTGGCGATCGTCATGCTCGTGATCGCCGGAGTCTCGAAGATCACCGCCGAGTCGACCGAGATGGCGATCATCCAACTCGAGGCGCCCGCGGAGATCCGTGGGCGCGTCATCGGATCCTATGCGATGTTCGGCCCCGGGATGCAGACCTTCTCCGGAGTCACGGTCGGGGTGCTCGGCACGATCGCCACGATCCCCGGGGCGGTCATCATCGGCGGCACGGTCCTCGCCATCGGGGCAGTGGCCATCGGCGCCTATGCCGTGACCGGACGGAGGCACACATGACCCCGCGGCCCGGGGTGAGCCTCGAAGTCGTGTCGGTCGGGTTCGCTCCGGTCAAGGGCACACGGCACATCCGCCGGCCGGAGGCGCAGTTCGACGCCGAGGGGCCCGTCGGCGATCGCCGATACTGCCTCGTCGACGTCGAGCGTCGTCAGGTCCTCAAGACCGTCCAGCACCCTAGCCTCATCGGGGTCACGGCCGAACTGCGCGGGGAGGAGCTGGCGATGTCGCTGCCCGACGGCCGGTCCGCCTGCGCCGTGCCCGCCACCGATGGTGAGGTTCTCACCTGCGACTACTGGAAGCGGAAAACCGATCTCAGCCTCACGGACGGCCCGCACGCCGCACTGCTGTCGACCTGGCTCGGCCGACATGTGCGTCTGGCCCGTGCCCCTCGTGGAGACGTCGTCTTCGGTGCGCCGGTCTCCATCGTCACCACGGCCTCGCTCGGCGACCTCACCGATCGGGCGGCCCGACCAGGACTCGTCGACGAGGCGGCCCGCTTCCGTGCGACCTTCGTCGTCGACACGGATGTCCCATTCGCCGAGGAGGCCTGGCAGGGCCGGGAGGTCGGCCTTGTCGACTCCGGCCTCGGCGAGATCCGGGTGCGCATCGGGGCACCGATCCCGCGGTGCGCGGTGATGGACCTCGACCCGGTCACCGGCGAGCGGAATGCGCGCCTGCTGAGAGCGCTGGCCGGCTATCGACCCACCAACGAGGTCGGCGAACCCCTCTTCGGGGTCTATGCGGAGATCGACAGCCGGTCCGAGCTCAGGTGACGGCGCCGCGGACCTTGTGCTGCGGGACGTCCCATTCTCGGTTGTCGAGGATGTCACGCAGCGCCTCGACGGTGTCCCAGACATCGGTGAACCCGACATAGAGCGGAGTCAAGCCGAACCGCAGCACCTCGGGCTCGCGGTAGTCGCCGATGACGCCGCGCTCGATGAGCGCACTCATCACCGCGAACCCCTCGGGGTGGGTGATCGAGACCTGCGAACCGCGCTGCGCTTGCTCGCGCGGGGTCACGACCTCGACGGGATGATGCGACAGACGCGAATCGACGAGCTCGATGAACAGATCGGACAGAGCCAGCGACTTCTGCCGCACGGCCGCCATGTCGGCCCGGGAGTGGACGTCGAGACCGACCTCGGCCACGGACATCGAGATGATGCCCTGCGTGCCGGTGAGATAGCGCCGGATGCCGTCGGCCGGCGTGTAGTTGGGCTCCATCTCGAAGGGCTGCTTGTGGCCCCACCATCCCGACAGCGGTTGGGTGAACCGTGTCCGCAGAGCCTCGGAGACCCAGACGAACGCGGGTGAGCCCGGACCGCCGTTGAGGAACTTGTACGTGCAGCCGACCGCCATGTCCGCGCCCGAGCCGGCCAGGTCGATCTCGAGCGCACCGGCCGAATGGCAGAGGTCCCAGATCGCCAGTGCCCCTGCCGCATGGACCGCCGAGGTCGTCGACTCCATGTCGAAGAGGCGACCGGTGCGGTAGTTGACGTGGGTGAGGACGACGAAGGCCACCTCGTCGGTCAGGGCGGTAGGGAATCCGGCGGCCACTTCGGCGTCATCGACGAGGCGGACCTCCCAGCCGTCGCCGAGCTGCTCGGCCAGGCCCTCGAGCATGTAGATGTCGGAGGGGAAGTTCTCCCGCTGAGTGAGGATGACGCGGCGTCCCGGAGCATCGGCGGCCTGGATCTTGCAGGCGGCCGAGGCGACCTTGAACAGGTTGATCGAAGTCGTGTCGGTGACGACGGTGGCCCCGGCACCGCCCCCGACGAGGCCCGCGACCTTGTCGCCGAGCACGGCGGGCAGGTCGAACCAGCCGGCGTCGTTCCACGAGCGGATCAGACCGGCCCCCCACTCCTCGGAGATGACGTTCTGGGCACGCTCTGCGGCCCCCTTGGTCCGGGCTCCGAGGGAATTGCCGTCGAGGTAGATCGTCTCCGGCGGGAGGACGAACTCCTCGCGGAAGCCGCGGAGAGGATCGTAGGCACCCCGCTGGGCGCAGGCCGCCCGATCGAGCGCACCTCCGCCGGCACGGGCGGGCTGCTCGGAAGCTCGAGAGTCAGCGGAGTCAGTGATCGGTTCGGCGTCGCGTCCGTCGTCGAGAGTGGTCATGGTGTCGTCCTTTCGGTGCTGTTGTCGTTCAGTGTGGCAGGTTCGTCGGCGGCTGTGTCGGAGGCTGTCGCGCGGGCGGCGAGGATCCGGCCCACCGTCGGGTACCGGAGAACCGCGATGAGGACTCCGATCGCCAGCCACGCTGCCAGGGCGATCCACACCACCGGTGTGAAGTCGGCTGCGAGCAGCGTGATCTGGTAGAGGTTGACCGCTGTGCCGATCACCGTCAGTGCCCAATGCAGCCAGAGGGGGATCGTGAAGGGGGCCCGGGCGTGGGTCTCGGGCATGACATAGCGCATCCGCAGCGAGACGAGCAGGATGACGATGAGCATGACCTGCACCAGCGCCGAGGCGGCCGTGCCGATGACCGAGATGTCGAGACCGGCGATCGCTGGGACGATGCCGAGGACGAAGAGCGCGGTGAGGATCCAATGCGGAGTGCCGAACCGGGCATTGACCCGTCCGAACGCCGCCGGCAGCCAGCCGTCGTCCGTGGCGGCGAGCAGACCCTTCGACCCCCACAGGAGCTGGGCGTTGAGCGTAGAGACGATCGCGACCATCGCTCCGCCGAGGATGAAGAACACCCACCAGCCGTGAGACATGATCTCTTCGGCCACGACCGAGAGGGGCTGATCGGCGACCTCGGCGATGGGAAGGACACCCACGGCGGGGATCGCGATGAGCACGTAGAGGAGTCCGACGACGAGGGTGCCGCCGATCATCGCCAGAGGGATGTCGCGAGAGGGGTTCTTCATCTCGCGACCGAGCTCGGCGACGCCGAAGCTTCCCATGGTGGCGAAGGTGAGCAGCGCCGCCGCGGACAGGAGCTGGGTGAAGCCGTGCGGCAGCGGTTCGGGGTAGGCGTTCCATTCGATGTGGCCGAAGCCGTTGACGATGAACACGGAGAAGCCGATGAGCATGAGGACCATGAGCCAGACCCCCACCCGCGAGGAGAAGGCGGCGCCCATGAGGTTCGCGACGTAGAAGATGCTGACGATGACGACCGCGACGATGATCGGGTCGAAGAAGTCCGAGAGCGAGTGCAGATAGATCCCGGCAGAGAGGCCGTAGAGGCTGAGCGCGCACTGCTGCATGAGCGCCATCCACATATTGACGAAGCCGAGCCGCGGATCGACGACCCGCGCAGGCCAGGTGTAGGTCCCGCCGACCGCGGGAAGGGCCGAGGCCATCGCGGCATAGGGGATCGAGACGAGGATGATCGTGACCACCGCGATGAGGTAGGCCCAGGGCGTTCCGCCGCCGGTGATGCCGATGGCCACGCCCGTGAGCGAGACGATGCCGCCGCCGATCACCTGATTGATCGTCACGCTCAGCGCACCGGGCAGTCCGATCGTGCGTTTGAGCTGGTCCTGGTTGAGCTTGGCTGCCACGAGAGTCTCCCGAGTCGTCGTCTTCGCCGATCCGTTCCGCCTCTGCGATGAGGGGCGCGGCGAGCGTTCGCGTATGCTCCTCATCCTGGCATGGCATTCGGATATGATGGGCAGAATCCGAACAGAATTGAGTCACTGAGAGGAATATTCGTGAATGATTCGACGCTGATCGCCGATCATCGCTCCGATTCGGCGGATGTTCGGCTCGCCGAGGTGGACCTGGCGATCCTCCGTGAGCTCAGTGCCGACGCCCGGACCTCGAACAAGACCCTTGCCGCGCGGGTGGGGTTGGCGCCATCGACCTGCTCGGGCCGCGTCAGCGCCCTGCGGCAGAGCGGGGTGCTGCGCGGCTTCCACGCCGACATCGACTACGAGAAGCTCGGACTGAGCGTGTTCGGGATGATCTCCGTGCGTGTCACCCCGGTCGGCCGTTCGCAGCTGCGCAGTGTCATCGACCGGCTGCTCGAGGCAGCCGAGACGCTCGAGGTGTATCAGGTGTCGGGGGAGCGGGATCTCCTCGTCCACGTCGCCTGTGACCATCCGACGGGCCTGCACCGATTCATCGAGCAGAACCTGTCCGATCCGACGATCGCGCACACGCAGACGAGTCTTGTGTTCGGCCATCATCGGAAATGACGGTCTCGCACATACTGATGACGGCGTAGACGATGACTCGTGTCGGCAGATGACGCCGGATGACCCGAAGATGTCGGCGGGAGTCGGAAGCCGACGGAGTCAGGGCGGCCCGCCGGCGGAGATTCCTAGGCTGGGGTCGGCAATCACCCAAGCAACAGCACCGACACCGGGAGGCCCCGTCATGACTGCATCCGCCACTAAACTCGACACCATCGCCGACATCACTGCTCAGGAGCGCGCCGAACGCCTCGCCGCGGCGGGCAGCGCCTGGAATGAGCGTCTGGCCGCCTCGGCGACGAACGGCCGCCTGAAGTTCTCGGCCTCCGGCACGGCCCGCGGGTCCGTGTCCTCGGTGATCACCGCCGGGCAGCACACCTTCGCCGTCGACGAACCGACCCCGCTGGCCGGCGATGACGCGGCACCGAACCCCGTCGAATACGCGCTCGGAGCGCTCATCTCCTGCCAGATCGTCGTCTATCGCCTCTACGCCCACAATCTCGGGCTGACCATCGACGAACTCGATGTCACCGCCGAGGGCGACCTCGATGTGCAGGGACTCTTCGGAGCCGATGAGACCGTCCGTCCCGGGTTCTCCACCGTGCGGGTGTCCGTGAACGTCTCGGGACCCGACGACGCCGAGGACTACCGCAGGCTGCAGGAGACCGTCGACGCCCACTGCCCGGTCTTCGACATCTTCACCAACCCGACGCCGATCGACGTCACCGTGACGAAAGTCGACTGAGGACGAGAGCCGTCACGGTCGGAGGGCCGGCTGATGCGTGTCCGTCGGTCGGAGGATCGGCTCACGAGTATTCGCCGGCCCTGTCTGATCAGCCCGAATGCGCGGCGAGGACCTCGAGGACGGACTCTCCGTAGCGGTCGAGCTTCTTCAGACCGACACCGCTGACCTGCCCGAGCTCGCTGACCGAGCTCGGCCTGACCTCGACGATGCCGTAGAGCGTGGCATCGGGGAACACGACATAGGCGGGCACGCCCTGCTCTTTCGCCTGTTCACCGCGCCAGGCGCGCAGGGCTTCGAACAGGGAGGCATCGGCCGGGTCGAGTTCGACTTCGGGGCCGGACCGGCGGCGGGATCCCGCCTTCTTCGCACCGGACCTCTTCACCGGGTCGACGCGCAGCGAGATCTCCTCTTCACCGCGCAGCACGGGACCGGCCGCCTCACCGACGACGAGGACTCCGTAATCGCCGTGGGACTCCAGCAGTCCTCGGGCGAGCACCTGACGGATGACGGTCTTCCACTGGCTTTCGGACAGGTCGTCGCCGACGCCCCAGACGCTCAGGCTCTCGTGGTCGGACGCCCGGGAGCGGTCGTTGTCATTGCCGCGCAGCACATCGATGACCTGCCCGGAGCCGAAACGCTGTCCGCGTTCGCGATCGAGGCGAATGACCGCCGAGAGCAGCTTCTGCACGGCCACGGTCGCATCCCAGGTCACCGGGGGTGTCATGCAGGTATCGCAGTTGCCGCAGGGCTCGGACTCCTCATCGAAGTAACGCAGCAGCTGCACGCGCCGACAGTCGACGGTCTCGCACAGGGCCAGCATCGAGTCGAGGTGGCTCATCGCACGGCGTTTGAACACCTGGTCGCCCTCACCGGATTCGATGAGGCGGCGCTGGGAGACGACATCGCCGAGGCCGTAGACCATCCAGGCATCCGCGGGCAGCCCATCACGGCCGGCACGACCGGTCTCCTGGTAATAGCCTTCGACCGATCTGGGCAGATCGAGATGGGCGACGAAGCGGACATCGGGTTTGTCGATGCCCATGCCGAAGGCGATCGTGGCGACCATGACGATCCCGTCCTCACGGAGGAACCGAGCCTGGTTCTCCGCCCGCACCTCGGCGGGAAGTCCCGCGTGATAGGGCAGGGCGGTGATGCCGCGGGCCACGAGCGCCTCGGCGAGCTGATCGACGCCGCGCCGGGACAGGCAGTAGACGATGCCGGCGTCCCCGGGGTGTTCGGTGGTGATGAAGTTGAGCAGCTGGGACCGGGCCGAAGCCTTCGGTTCGATCCGATAGGTGATGTTGGGCCGGTCGAAGCTGGCGACGAAGTGTTCGGCCTCCTGGAGGTGGAGGCGTTCGGTGAGCTCGGCATGAGTCGCGGGGGTCGCCGTGGCCGTCAGCGCGATGCGCGGGACGTCGGGGAACCGTTCGGCGAGCACCCCGAGCCCGAGATAGTCGCTGCGGAAGTCATGGCCCCACTGGGACACACAGTGGGCTTCGTCGATGGCGAACAGTGAGATCTGCGCCTGTTCGAGCAGCCGCATCGTCCGCGAGAGCACGAGGCGTTCGGGCGCGAGGTAGAGCAGGTCGATCTCACCGGCGAGCAGCTGCTGCTCGACCTGCTGCGCGGTGTCGAAATCGAGAGAGGAATTGAGGTAGGCCGCGCGCACACCGAGGTTCTCCAGAGCCGCGACCTGATCGGCCATGAGCGCGATGAGCGGGGAGATGACCACGCCCGTGCCCGGCCTGACCAGGGACGGAATCTGATAGCACAGGGACTTGCCGCCGCCGGTGGGCATGAGCACGACCGCATCCCCACCACCGACGACCTGGTCGACGATGGCCGCCTGCTCACCCCGGAACTCCTCATAGCCGAAGACATCGTGAAGGACATCGAGGGCGGAAGTCGTGGCTGCGGAGGTCATGGACCCCACCCTAGTTCACGGCACTGACTCAGAACCTCCGGGGCGTTCAGTCGTTTGAGACCGTGCAGGAGAGGCGACGGAGGACAACTGATGCCGAGTTTTGGTCGCAATCGGACATTCGCGCCGAAATTGAGGTCGCAATCGGATACTTTGCTGCCGCCAAAATGTCCGAAGGTGACCTATGTTTCAGCGAACTGTCCGAAAGTGCCCGGCCCGGACCGTCCCTCACCGGGCAGAGAACCTCCGGGCCGCGACGAGCCCGAACACGCAGACCGCGGCCACCGCGACCGCGAAGATCGTCGTCGCATTCGCCAGTCCCACCTCGGCGGCGAGGAATCCGGCACCGATCGCCGGCACGGACATGAAGACGTAGGCGAGGATGAAGTAGGAGGTGGTCGCCTCGGTGCGGTGCTCCGGGGCGGTGGCTGCGGTGATCGCGCGCATCCCGGTCATGAACACCAGCCCCTGCCCGGCTCCGGCCAGCACGGAGGAGACGATGAGCACCGGCAGCGAGCCGATCAGGAGCGCGAGCACAAGCGCACCCATGCTCACGATCATCGTCACCGTCCCGCCGACGATGAGCCGACGGTCGCTCAGCCCCCGAAAGACCAGCTGCGCGCTCGCCGAGGCGCCGAAGAGGAGGAACACGACGGTGCCGGTGACCGCCGTCGACGTGAGGTGCAGGGTCTGCCCGATGAAGCTCGGCGCGACCGCCGAATACAGCCCGCACACCGCGAATCCGGTGATCGCTCCCGGTGAGGCGGCGAGGAACATGCGCTTCGCCGAGGCGGGGATGCCCGGCAGCTGCAGCCGCACCGCACCCGGGGTGCCGCGCTGCTGCCTCCGCGTCCGGTCCCGAACAAGGAGCAGCGCGGCCCCGGCGATGATGAGCATGATCGCGTTGACGAGGAACGGTGTGAAGAGGGGCCCGGCGGCGAAGTGGGCGAGGAGTCCGGAGGAGAGGATCCCCAATCCCAGTCCGCCCATGTTCGCGGCCGTCGCGAGCGACCCGGCCAGCCGTTCGCGTCCGGCCGGGGCGTTCTCGAGCACGGTGACGGTGGCCGTGGACGTGAAGATCCCCGCGGCCAGCCCGGAGAGGACACGTCCGGTGAGCAGCAGTCCGACGTTCGCGCCGATGAGGAAGAGGACCGCCGAGGCGACCGAGAAGACCACCCCGAGGCTGAGCACCGGGCGCCGCCCGAGACCGTCGGAGAGGCGGCCGAAGACGATGAGTGCGGCGATGACGCCGAGTGCGTAGATCGCGAAGAGCTGAGTCGTGAAAGCGGTGCCGAAGCCGAACCGCTCCTCGTAGAGGGGGTAGAGCGGAGTCGGCAGGGTCGTGCCCATCATGACGACGGTGAAGACATACGCCGAGGCGGCCAACCCCCATCCCGTGGCCGCATGCGACTGCGATGGGTCCGGGGTCTTCGCCTGCGATCCTTCGGACATCGCCACCGCCTTTCGCCTCGGGCGCCGTCTGCCCCCTGTACGTGTCGAACCGTCAGCGATTGTACGCTGGAGTCTCCGCACCATGCCGGGGCGCCGGCATGGTGGATTGTGCGCATCCGCGAGAAGGAGCAGATTCCGATGACCCCGAGCCCGATCACCCCCATCCCGGCAGAGTCGACCGCCGCCGAGGCCCCGAGTCGGCGTCGGGTGATGAAGACCGTGGGTGTGGCCGGAACCGCTGCGGTCGTCGGCACCTCGGTGGCGGCCACCTCGGGGTGCTCACCCGAAGAGGAGGAGGCCGCGCCGACGCAGGATGCGAGCCTTCCGAGCTCCGATGTTCCCGTCGGATCGGGCACCGTCATCGACGATACCTATGTTGTGACTCAGCCGAAGAAGGGCGAGTTCTTCGCGTTCTCGTCCGTGTGCACGCACCAGGGCTGCCAGGTCAAGAGGGTCACCGAGGAAGCCATCATCTGTCCGTGCCACTCGACGAACTTCTCGGTCACCACCGGTGAGGTGCTCTCCGGTCCGGCCGAGGAACCGCTGCCGAAGTACGAGGTCACCGAGGACGGTGGGACCCTGACGATCACGGGCAAGTGATCCATCGCCTCCGGGTGAGGCGTCCGCGCCCGTCGGGGGCGCGGGTGGCCTGCATCCTGTGATGCTGCGTTCGCTGGGACGCTCAGGGGAGAAGTCCGGGCAGAACCAGGGCTCCGGCGATGACGAGGGCGGCCACGACGGAGAAGCCGAGTCCGCTCACCTCGCTGCGACGGGTCTTTGCGTCTTCGGCCCGCCAGGGCAGGCCGGGCCAGACGAGAACTGCCCGGAAGACGGCGACGACGATGGTGGCCATGGCGGCCAGCCAGACCCAGACGAACCAGTCGGCCCAGCCTCCGAAGGGCCCGACGAGGCGGATGAGAAGCACGAACATCACGCCCGTGCCGATCCCCGAGAGCAGGCCCATCCGCGTCGCCGACCTGGGCGCCCGCAGTGCTGCGAAGGCGCCCCAGGCTGCGATGATCGCACCGATGACCGCTGAGACGAATTCGGGATTCATGACCGTGCTCCCTCCTGTCTGACGTCGACCGGTCGCGCCGGCCCGGCGTCGGATGTGTCTGAGATCAGCGCTGCAGCCGCATCGACCCAGTTCGCGGAGTCGTTGAGCACGATGACACCCCGCCCGGACTGTGCATCGAAGCCGAGGAACGACGTGTAGCCTCCTGTACCTCCGTTGTGCCAGGTGAGGTTCGGCGCGCGGGTCTTCGTCGTGAACCAGGCCCAGCCGATGCGGTCGCCTTCATCGAAATCGGCGCGGGGCTCGGCAGCATTCGCGCCGGGAGCGCTTCCATCGCGTACCGCCCGCAGCCAGATCGACATGTCGTGGGCGGTCGAGCGGATCGCACCGGCGGGCGCGGAGCCGCCCATCACCCACGGGGCGGCGGACAGGCCCGAGGAGGTGCGGCCGTGGCTCAATCCCTCGGGGGAGTCCGGCACGAAGGTCTCCTCCATCCCCAGCGGTTCGGTGATCCGCGTCCGCACGAGCTCGCCGTAGTCCTCCCCAGTGACCTCGGCGATGGCCTGACCGAGGACGGCGAACCCGAAGTTCGAGTACTCGGGCTCCTTCTTCCCGACCTCCGCCTCGTGCAGACCGGCCACGATGGCGGCGGCGTCGCCGCGATAGGGGTCCGCGCGGACGTAGTTCGCGAGGATGCCGGAGAGGCCCTCGCCCCACCCTGACCACGGCTTCTGCGAGGGCAGACCCGACCGCTGCTGGGCGATGGACTCGAGGCTCACTTCGGCGACCTTCCCGTGCAGATCCGGCCAGACCTCGCCGAGGCGGGTGTCCGCGTCGATCTCGCCCCGGTCGATGGCATCGGCGAAGAGGGCGGCGGTGAACGTCTTCGTGATCGAGCCGATCTCGAATTCGGTGTGTTCATCGGCCCCGGTGCCCGCGAAGGTGACCTCGTCGCCGTCGATGCGGGCCGCGGCGATGTGCTGCCAGTGTTTGCTGCCGAGGGTCTGTGCGAGCTCGCTCATGAGCTCGGCGTCACCGGTGGGAGTTCCTTGGAAGCCGCGCGGCCACGGGGTGAGGACGGCGAGAGCGACGGCCGTGAGTGTCGCGGCGGCCAGGGCGATGATCCGGCGCCGAGGCGCGCGCCCGGAAGTCGCCTCACCGTCCGCCGGAGGCCTGCGGTCGGGATCGGTTTCGGTCATCGTTCCTCCTCGTGGTCGGGGGTGGGAAGTGCGGTGATCAGGGACGGAACGCTCGCCGCCCGTGTCGTTCAGTGCGTGCCGATGAGCACGAGCGTGAGCAGCGGGATGACCCGCGAGGCGGGGACTCGCCAGTGCCCGCGGCGGGCATTCTCGAGCCATCCGGCACCGGCGAGGGCATGCACATGGTGGTAGATCTGCCCGGACGTGCCGAAGCGCTCGTCCCGACCGAGCTCGGCCACGGTCGACGTGCCTTCGTAGATCGCCTGCAGCAGCTGGAGTCGGACGGGATGGCCGAGCGCTGCCAGGGATCCGGCCGCCTCGGCGAAATCGATGTCGCCCAGTCCCGCACTCGTCAGCCCCATCTGCCACCCCACGGGCGCGTTCGAGCCCGGGGGAGTGGTGTACCCGGTGTAGGTGACTCCGCCGTCCTCGCCGAGGCAGTCGACGAGTCCGTGCAGTGCCCAGAACGTGTCCGTGTCGCCGGGCAGCCCCGCGGCTGCCTCGCCCGGGGGCGCGGATCCCGTCCCGCCCGCAGCCGGGGACGATTCTGCGCTGCCCGTCTCCGCGGAAGCACCCGATGCCCTTGCCCCCGTCGCGGGTGAGGCTCCGGCTTCGAGCTCGGCGACCCGGCGTTCGAGTGCAGAGAGGCGTTCCTCCGGTGAAGGCGTTGATTCCATGGCTCAATAATACAATAAATACGTAATTACGTAAATGCATCTCGAAGGGTGCGTCCGCGCCTGAGCCAGGGCTGAACGGACAGACTCAGGCGGGCGACCTAGACTGGTGTCGTGATGAGTACCGAAGAGCCGCGCACCGAATCCACGTCCCCGCGTTCCGAGGCCTCCCCGCAGGCCATCGCCGCCGCGAAACGGCTCGGCACGCCCATGGTCGTCCGTGGCCTCCTCGGTGTGGTTTTCGGCATCGCCACCGTCTTCTGGCCCCGTGATGACAGCAACCCGCTGCAGCTGAGCATGCCGACCGACGTCGTCGACCACCTCGCCATCGGCTACCTCATCCTCTTCGCCCTCGCCCTGGCCTTCGAAGCCGTGCGCGCACCGCTGAATGTGCGCACCGCGATCTACGGCCAGGCCGTCATTGCGATCCCGGCGATCGTCTTCCTCTTCCTCGCCGACCACCCCGCCGAGCTGCGCGCGGCGCTGAGCATCTGGGCCCTGCTGCACGGCGCGCTCGAATTCTGGGCCTACAGGCAGCTGAAGTCCCAGCCGATGGCCTCGGACTTCCTCATCGCTGCGGGAACCCACGCCCTGCTGGGCATCATCCTCGTCTTCGGCGACGGTATGGAGGCCCTGTCGATCCTCGGCTTCACCGGCGCCGCGACCCTCATCGCCGGCGTGATCTTCATCATCGGCGGGTACTCCCGCCTGAGCAAAGGTCGTCAGCTGGCCAAGCGCGGCGAACCGGCCGAGCAGATCGGCACCCCCGCCGAGGCGGCCACCTCCGACGACTCCGACGAATCAGATGACGGAACTGCCCCGAAGAACGAGCCCTGACCGGGCACCCGAGACACCCGAGGTGAGATGAGCACTGTCGAGTACGAGAGCGCGACCGAATCCCGATTGGCCACCATCGCCGCCTCGGTGAGGTCCTCCGAACTCCTCGGCGACCTCGCCGAAGCCAGCCGCGAACTCGACCCCGCCCTCTTCCGCCGCCTCTTCGAACTCTCCCGGTCCCCGTCTCTGCTCGTGGCCACCGATTACGACGGCACGATCGCTCCCATCGTCGACGTCCCCAGCGAAGCCTTTCCCTTGGAGAGCTCGGTCGACTCACTGCGCGCGCTCGCCCTCCTGCCGTCCACCTCGGCGGGGGTCATCTCCGGTCGCAGCCTGCGTGACCTCGCGGCGATGTCGCGCCTGCCGCGGGAGGTCCACCTCTTCGGATCCCACGGCGGAGAGACCGACACCTTCACCATCGCCAGCCTCACCGAGGCGCAGCGGGCGACCCTGGCCGACTTCCGCGCCGAGCTCACCCGCACCCTGCCCGGCGAGGTCATCGAGCACAAGACCACGGGCGCGGCCGTCCACCTGCGCGGACTCGACGAGACCGAACGCCGCCGGGTCGAAGCCGCCGTCGAACAGCTCGCGACCGCCCATCCGGTCCACCCGACCCGGGGCAAGCAGGTCATCGACCTGTCGGTGGTGCCGTCGTCGAAGGCCGAGGCCCTGACCCGGCTGCGGGTGCAGACCGGAGCCGAGAACGTGGTGTTCATCGGCGATGACACCGCCGACGAATTCGCGCTCGAGACCCTCGGTGAGCACGACCTCGGGCTGAAGGTCGGCACCGAGCCCACGACGACGCACGCGGACTTCCGCCTGGCCTCCTCGGACGAGGTCTCCACCGTCCTCGGGGCCCTGTTCGAACTGCGCAAGTCCTGGCTCTTCGGTCGGCGGGCCACCCCGATTCAGCGGCACAGCCTGATCGGCAACGGGCAGTCGACCGCGCTCGTCGATCCCGCGGGCAGCATCTGCTGGATGCCGCACCCGCTGCCGCATTCTGCCTCGATGTTCTCCGAGATCCTCGGCACCGAGGCGGCCGGGTTCTTCGCCGTCGCCCCCGTCGGCGGGGCGAGCCCGCTGACTCAGCGTTACCTCGGGCACTCCACGCTGCTCGAGACTCGGTGGGCCGGCCTCAGCTGCATCGACTACCTCGCTCCCGTCGACGGGCACAGCGACGACACGATCGTCGTGCGCGTGCTCACCGGCGATGCTCCCGCCCGGATCCGCTTCGCCCCTCGCCTCGACTATGCGACGGTGCCGACCCGCATGGTGACGACCGATGACGGGGTGGCGGTGCTCGGGACCTCGGAACCCATCGAACTCCATGCCCCGGGGCTCGACTTCGAGCTCGTCGAGAACGGCGACTCCCACACCGCCGAGGCGACCGTCGTGCCCTCGCAGCAGCCCGGCGGCAGGGTCGTGCTCGTCCTCGCCTGCGGTACGGGCACCGGCGACGCCGGTTATATCGCCACCGGCGGGGAGCACCATGTGCGCGAACGTGCCCTGAACTTCTGGACGAACTGGGTCGACTCGCTGCACCTGCCCAGCCATCACCGCGAAGAGGTCATCCGCTCGGCGATCACCCTGCGCGCCCTGTGCCACGAACCCACCGGAGGAGTCCTCGCCGCCCCCACGACCTCCCTGCCCGAGGGTATCGGCGGCGTGCGCAACTGGGACTACCGGTACACGTGGCTGCGGGACGGGTCGATGACGGTCCGGGCCCTGCTCGCGCTCGGTTCGACGGGCGAGGCCGAAGGCTTCCTGTCGTGGCTGTCCGGGATCCTCTCCCGCACCGTCTCACCCGAACAGCTCCACCCGCTCTACGCCGTCGACGGTTCGGCGCTGACCACCGAAGCGGTGCTCGCCCACCTGCCCGGATACGCCGGCTCTCGGCCGGTGCGGGTCGGCAATGCCGCCGAACACCAGGTCCAATTGGACGTGTTCGGCCCGGTCACGGAGCTGCTCGACGAACTCAGCGGCCACCTCGGCGAGCTTCCCGAGAACTATTGGACCCTCACCTGCCAGATGGTCGAAGCCGTGGGCAAGCGGTGGTTCGAGGCCGATCACGGGATCTGGGAGGCCCGGCGCGCACCGAAGCACAACGTCTACACGCGAGTGATGTGCTGGGTGACGGTCGATCGGGCGCTGCGGATCGCCGAACGGTTCGACCGCGAACCGCCCGGGGCGTGGCGGCAGCTGCGCGAGGAGATCGCCCACGACGTGCTCACCCACGGGTACAACGAGGAGGTCGGGGCGTTCACCGTCGCCTACGGGGAGACGGACCTGGACTCGGCGGCGCTGTTCGTCGGGCTCTCCGGGCTCGTCGATGCCGATGATCCGCGGTTCGTCTCGACCGTCGACGCCGTCGAACGTGAGCTGCGGGTCGGGCCGACCGTGTTCCGCTACCGCTACGACGACGGGCTGCCCGGCCTCGAGGGCGGATTCCACATCTGCACGACCTGGCTCATCGAGGCCTTCATCGAAGTCGGTCGCATCGACGACGCGTGGGACCTGTTCCGGCAGGTCGACAACCTGCTCGGGCCGACGGGGCTGCTGTCCGAGGAGTACGACCCCGTCGCCGAGGCGCACCTGGGCAATCACCCGCAGGCCTACTCGCATCTCGGCTACATCCGCGTCGCCCAGCTCCTCGACGCCCACCGCCCGAGCTGACCCGCGGGGCGGTCCGGGGTGCCTGCCCGCCGGTTGCGCCGCGCAGCACCGACCGCTGTTGCCTCGTCCGTGAGATGAGTGTGGCCAGATTGCCATTTTCGACGCAGAAATGTGCAATCTGACCCCACCCATCTCCGGCGTCTTCCTCCGTCCATAGCCGCGAGGAGCGAGCGGCGAGTCGTACGTACTCCGCCTGTGGATATCGCAACTCTGTCCACAGGCGGATATTCGCCTCTGGCATTCTTCGTCAAGGGTGAGGCAGTCTCATGCCATGGATAATCAGGCGTCAGATTCGCGGCCACTCAACGCTACCCAGCGGTCCGGCCCGCAAAGCGGTCAGGCGACCAACTCACGGGCCGGTTCTAGGACCAGCTCGCGGATGAGCCCGCAGGCCAACCCGCTGCACGACAATCGGGCCGACGTTCCGGCTAACGCAGCTGGGGGATCGACGGCTCCTCCGCCGCCGCGCGACAGTACGAAGCCGCGGAAGCTGCGCGTCCGGTCCTGGTCGGAGAAGCCACGTCAGTTGTTGACCGCCGCTATTCCGTTCACGAGGGCGCAGGCCGCTTCGCGGGGAATCACGCGTCGCGCGCTGGACGACGGGCGGAAGTACCAGCAGCTCGACTACGGCGTATGGGTCGAAGCCGCTCCCACGACTCGGGTCGTCGCTCCGACTTGGGCGGATACCGAGTGGATCGAAGAGCGAGTGAAGCTGTCGGGTCTGGCCTGCATCGACCCGAATGTGGTCGCCTGCAATGTCACTGCGGCACGGTTATATGGCTTGCCGGTGCCGTGGAATGCCGATACACGGATGCATGTGGCCCGCGAAGACAAGTGCCTGTCCAGGTATCGGAAGAATGTTGTCTTCCATCGCTACGAATGGCTGCGGTCGGAGAACTTCTTCGGTCTGCCGCTCGTCACGGTACCGCAGTTATTCATCGAACTTGCGCGGGTGCTGACGGTCAGGCAACTCGTGGAGCTTGGTGATGCCGCCGTCGGCCGGTGGCACGGTGGACCGGTGACAACCATCGACGAGATCCGCGCTGAGCTTGCTTCCCGCCGCCGAGTGTACGGACGTCTCACCGCTGAAAGCGCGCTCGACTTGGTCCGGGACGATGTGGACTCTCCACCGGAGACGAGGCTGCGATTGCATCTCATCGACGCAGGTCTTCCTGAACCCCTGGTCCATCCGGCAGTCATGTGTGCGCTCATCGGGACAGAACTCCATCCAGACATGGGCTATCCGTCGATCAGGCTCGCCATTGAGTACGAGGGAGACCACCACCGGAGCTCGCCTACCCAGTTTGCTGAGGACAATCGCCGCATCTCAGCACTTCAGGCGGAGGGTTGGACGGTCATCCGAGTATCGAAAGGCTCGGACATGTCGGAGATCTGCCGTCTGATCGCCCACCACCTGCGCGCAGGCGGACTTATCTGAGGACGCCACCTGGCCGCTGCGCCGGTCGGCGAAAGATAGGTGTGGTCAGATTGCCCAATTCAAGCTCGATATTGGCAATCTGACCACACCCATTTCGCTGGCAGATGGTATGACCCCGCTGGCAGTGTTGCGCCGCCCTACCGGACCGAGCCTCACTCGACGAGGAGGGTGACCACCTCGGCGACGCAGGCGGGACGTTCCTGGTCCTCGATCTCGATCGTGTGGTTGAGGATGACCTGCGTGCCCTTCTGGCCGCGGATGACCTCCTTGACCTCGACCCTGCCGCGCAGGCGCGAGCCGACGACCACGGGCTGGAGGAAGCGGACCTTGTTGAGTCCGTAGTTGACGCGGATGGACACGCCCTCGATCGTGAAGATCTCGGCGGAGAACTTCGGGATGAGCGAGAGGGTGAAGAACCCGTGGACGATGGTCGCACCATAGGGGCCCTCGGCCGCGCGGGCTTCGTCGATGTGGATCCACTGGTGGTCATCGGTGACATCGGCAAAGGTGTTGATGGCGTCCTGGTCCATCGTCGTCCACTCGGAGGCTCCGAGTTCTTGACCGATGAGCGATTCGATCTCGTCGATGCCGTTGATGGTGCGCATTGAAGGTTCTCCTTTGATCCTGGCGACGTTCGATCCCAACGACGCCGATCCTCGCGAATCCGCCTCGCCGAGGCGGGGCCGGCGGCTGACCGCGACCCGACCGAGCGACTGAGCGGACAATCGATTGGAAAGCGTCGTTCCTGGCATCATACGTCTCCGGCCGCTCGCCGCCACCCGGTCGTCCGGACTGTGAGTCGCGGACCGAGCGTTGCGAGGTGAGCGTCGCGCGCTGAGAGTCGCGAGGTGAGCGTCGCGAGGCCGGGAACCGGCACGGGCGCGGGCACGGGTAAGGGCCCCGGCGCGGGTGCGAGCACGGGCACGGGGACGGACCCCAGCACGGGCACGAGCACGGACACGGGCACGGGTAAGGGTCCCGGCACGGGCGCGGACCCCAGCACGGACCCCAGCACGGGTACGGGCACGTTAGATTGGTGGCATGGCCGAAAGCGCACACGATCGTCCCGAAACGCTCACGCATCCCCTCTCACCGAGGTGGCTGGAGCGACCCGACGGCTACCGCCATTTCGAGACCGCGTACTTCGTCGGGCACGGGAAGGACACCTTCGAACGCTGCGCCGAGGAGCTGCTGCATTGGGAGGTCAAGATCCGCAGCGGCTTCGACATCGACATCGGTGAGCGCGAGGCCGGCAGAGCAGGCGTCGGTGAGTGCGGAGACAGTGGGGGAATCGGTGGTGGCTGTGTAGATCGGGCAGGCAACAGCAGAAGTGCGCCGCCGCGGGTCGAGGCAGGACAGGAACCGACGATCCGAGTCCGCTTGGGCCCTTTCCGGCTGCCCGAGCCCTCCCGTGTCCTCGATGTGTTCGAGGCGACCGATCGGTGCGGTTTCACCTACGGCACGAAGCCGGGTCATCCGGTCACCGGGGAGGAGTCCTTCATCCTCGTGCGCACCCCCGATGACAGGGTGTTCCTCGTGCTGCGCTCGGTCTCACGGGCCGGAGCGGGCATCTGGCGCCTCGGCGAACCGTTCGTCAGGTTCGCGCAGGTGATCTATAGGCGCCGCTACGGCAGAGCACTGCTGCGAGGCTGAGCCGGGTGCGCGTCACGGCTGAAGCGCGGGCGCAGGGGCGGGCGTCCCGGCCGGGCCGGGTGGCCCGCTTCCAGGGGTTCGTGCCGCGGGTCAGTTGTCCTTGATCGACTGGCGGGCCGGGGTGTACTCCCAATGCCAGGGCTCGTACATACTCGACTTCGCCCAGTCAGGATTCTCCCAACCGTATTCGTCACCGTGCTCGACGAGCCAGCTCCAGGCGCCGGACTTCGATTCGACTCCGCCGCCGAGGTCGAGGGCGATTCCCCAACCGTGCAGCGATGTCCCCGGCTTCGCAGCCAGCCCCGGCTTCCGGCCGGCCACCGAAAGCTGCCCGGCCATGTCGCGGTAGGAGTCGGTGATCTGGAATTCCTTGCCGGTGTCCTTCTTGTAGGCGGCGTTCATCTTCGCGAAGGAGACCGCGGCATCGGCACGCAGGCGGTGGTCTTCCTTGCCGAGGTCGCACAGCCATTCCTCGGGCAGTTCGCCGTTGCCGGCGGATCGGTTGAAGTTCTGCTTCGCATCGCAGCCGGGCAGAGCGCTCTTCTCGACGGCGCGGGAAGCGGCTTCGACGTTCTTCTGCTTCGCGCTCGGGGCGCCGATCTCGACCGACGACTTCCCCTTCGACTCGGGGATCTCGGCATCGACTTTCTCCGGGCTGACCGCCGCAGGCTCTCCGGCGGCCGTGGGGTCGGTCTTGACCTCGGCACCACCGTTGAGATTGGTGACCAGCATCGTCACCGCAGTGGCGGCTCCGGCGACGGAGACGGCTGCCAGGGTCGAAACCGTCCGCACCTTCCGTCTGCGCACGGACTTGAGCAGGACACCGTCCGAACCGCGATGTTCTGCGGCTCCTGCGCTGACTCGACGAGCGGCAGGAGTCGTGGACGAGCCGAGGCTCGTGTGTGCTGCAGCGGATTCGCGGGCCCTGGCGGCCCGGCGCGGAGAGACGCCGGCAGCCTGAGCCTCTGCGGCCATTGCCGCACGGCGTGAGGGCAGGGGTGCGGAAGACGCACGGTGCTCGGCGGTCGTCGGGGTCGTGGCGGCCGTGTGCGTCGACGCCGCTGCCGTCGAGGTTTCGGTCAGGTCGGCCGGCGCCGAGACGCTGCGAGCGCTGGCGCGTCCGCGTGAGAACCGGGACTTCCGCCGGTGCAGATCGCGTCGACGCAATGGTGCCTCTGCGCTCGAGGGTGACTCTGACATAACTCTCCGTATGTGTCGCTGACTCGTCGAAGGCTGTCGGCCGATCCGACCGCTTCAACACAACATCACAAAAGTGTAACGGTCATGTATAGAAACTGTCATATATTCGTGATGAGTCGCACTCATGGTGATCGAGGCGACTGCGCGAAAATCCGGCAGGAACAGGGCGTCATCCCTGGTGAGCAGCTCAGAAGCGGGGGAGGGCCGCCTCGGCGAGGTTATTCTCCTGTGCTGTCGATGTACTGTCTCAGCGCGCGATCCTGGGCCTCTTCGTCGGGGAAGATCGCTTCGGTGCGGGCGCCGCCGGTGACGGAATCGTTGCTGAAGATCAGCGTGATGCCGAGCAGGCGGGCCTGGCCCTGAGCGATGACGAGGCCGAGGCCCATGCCGCCGCCTCCGGCAGAGACGAAGCGGGTCGGGCCGGTGTTGACGATGTCGGGCGGATAGCCGGGGCCGGAGTCGGTGATGACGATGCTGCGGGTGGAGGTCTCGAGGCGGATCGGGTCGCCGCCGTGCTTGATGGCGTTGACGAGCAGGTTCGAGATGATGCGTTCGAAGCGGCGCACATCGGTGACCAGCGTCGAGTTCAGCGCCGCCAGGTGGGTGTCGATCGTGTGCCCGGCCAGGGCTCCGGAAGCGTCCATCGTGCCGAGCAGGGAGCGGATCGCCTGATCGACGTCGACGCGGGTGAACTCGGGGTTCGCCCGCCCTGCGTCGAGTCGGGAGACCTCGAGGAGATCCTCGACGAGGACCTGCATCCGCTGCACTCGGTCCTTGACCAGTTCGGCCGGGCGGGAGTCCTCCTCGAGCAGGTTCGCGGCATTGACGAGCCCGGTCAGCGGGGTGCGCATCTCGTGCGCGAGGTCGGCGGTGAAGCGCTGTTCGGAGTCGATGCGTTCGGTCAGCCGGGCCACCGCGGTGTCGACGGCCGTGGCGAAGGCCCACACCTCCTGATCGGATTCGTCGATGACATCGGCGATGCGGGTCGAGGTGTCACCGCCGGCGATCTTGCGGGCGGCCTGCGCGCCGAGGGTGAGCCTGCGCGAGATGCGGCCGGCGACGATCGAGCCGACGCCGCCGACGACGAGGGCCGAACCGATCATGCCCACCAACAGCGCCTGGTCGATGCGACCGATGAGCACCTGGCTGTCTTTCGTCGAGGCACGCACGGAGATCACTTCGGTGTAGGAGCCGACCTCGATGGGGGCGGCCGCCCACACGATCTCCTCGCCGTCGACCTCGGACCGGATCGTCACGCTCTGGCCCTTGAGCGCCGAGCTGCGGGCGTCTTTGGGCAGCTGCGGGTCATCGATGCGGGCGTTGAGGGTGAGCACCCCGGTCTCGGAGAAGATGGCCGTCGCATTCGTCAGCTGCTCGGTCACGGTCGAGCGCATCCGATCGTCCTCGGCGCGGGCCGCAGACTGGCGGAGCACGATCGAACAGGACAGGACGGCGATGATCACCGAGGCGACGATGAGCAGAGAGATCTTCCAGCGCAGCGACATGCGATCAGCCTGCGAAGCGGTAGCCGAATCCGCGAACGGTTTCGATCATGCTCGCCCCGATCTTCTTCCTCAGCCGCTGGATGTGGACGTCGACGACGCGGGAATCGCCGGCCCATTCGTAGCCCCACACTGTGAACGCGATCTTCTCGCGGGAGTAGACGTGTTCGGGCTGTTCGGTCAGCAGCAGGAGGACGCGCAGCTCGGTGGGAGTGAGGTGGACCTCCTCGCCGTCGATCTCCACGGTCAGGCGGCCGGTGTCGAGGACGAGGGAGCCCAGCCGGGTCCGGAACGGACCCAGCCCGTCGTCACCGGTCGATCCGGGCTGCACGGACGGAGCGTCGCTGGGCCGTGGAGGAACCCCGGCGTCACCGCCGATGGCCTCTTCGTCCTCAGCCGCCTCGGGGGCGGTGGTGAATTTCCCGCCGGCGCCGAGGTAGGTGTCATCGGATTCGAGCTGCGCCCGCAGCCGATCCCGGGTGTCCATTCCGGGGCTGGCGCCGAGGACCTCGGGGATGCCGTCGCCGGTGACCATGCCGCCGGGACCGATCACGGTCTCCTCGGGTTCGTCCGCCTCGGGGGAGGGGGAGTAGCCGAACCGGTCTGTGCCGGTGGTGATGAAACGGCGCACGACGGCGCGGATCCGAGCGTTGAGGACCTGCATGTCGAAGGGTTTGGTGAGGTAGTCATCGGCTCCGGCTTCGAGGGCCTGGACGATGTCGATGGCATCGGAGCGGGCGGAGATGATGATGATCGGGATCGTCGAGCGCTCACGCACGGCGCGGCAGATGGAGGCGCCGTTCATCGTCGGCAGCATGAGGTCGAGGAGGAGGACGTCGGCACCGTGAGCGGAGACGAATTCGTACCCCTCGCGGCCGTCGGCAAACGCCGAGACCGTGTAATCGAAGCGTTCGAGCCCGATCTGGGTCGTTTCCCGGATGACCTCGTCATCCTCGACCAGAACTATATGCATTACGTTTCTCCATTAAGCCGCGTGAAGCGTTGACCTGGTTCAAACCTACCGTCGTGCAGGCGGAACACCTGCACCGACCAGCCTGACGGGCAGCAGGCGTCGTCCCCGTCTGCGAACATCGCCTCCTGCACCACCAGTGTCCCATTCTTGCCGGGACTGAGTTTGAGCTGATTTCCGGTGGCGATGAGTTCGAGCCGGGGTTTGCCGTTGTGTTTGCTGATGACCGCGCCCGCGATGAGCTCGTCGCGCTGCTGAGGGTTCGCCACCGTCACCACCTGGAACTTCTGATCGTCGCGGTGGAACGGAGTGGAGAACTTCAAGCACTCCTCGCAGTCGGCGACGACCTTCGCCGTCTCGGCGGCGCTGCCGGTGACCGCGACTCCCGAGGCGTCGACGATGGTCTTGCGGATCGTCTTGAGGGAGAACGGTTTGTTCGGCGGTCCGGCATCGGCGCTGTCGGGGGCGAAGAGGGACGGGGAGGGATTGCCCTCGGGTGAGACCTTGAGGCCGCGGTCGGGCCCGCATGCGGTGAGGGTGACCGCCATGACTGCGACGAGCATGATGGCGGCGAAGGCGCGAAGGGCGGTGCGGGGGCGCGGGGTGACGGCGATGTTCGGGGCGCCGGAGGAGTTCGTGTGGGGGATGTCAGGGGTGCCGGTGACGCTCGAGGTGCCGGTGTGCGCGCAGAATTCGGGACCAGGCCAGGCCTGGCCGGAGTGAAATGGGCGCAACGCCTCCCCGGAGGCGTGTCTGGAGGGGACGGACACATGCCTATTTTTGCCTGTTCTGAACTCGTAGTCCACCTGATCGTCTGGACAGGCGAGTCGGACCCGGCCGGGATGACCAGCGGTGGGACTGCTCTCGCACGGCTCAAGGTGTCTTGAAGCCACCTCGGTGAGGGTGGGAAGGGCGGTCGCGGTCCACCGCCCCCGGGGCGGGAGCGGAGTGAGGGCGAGAGGGTGCCGCTCCGGGGCGGGAGCGGAGTGAGGGCGAGAGGGTGCCGCTCCGGGGCGGGAGCGGAGTGAGGGCGAGAAGTCGCGTGGGGATGACCTCGGTTCCGGGTGGGGTCGACTCTCAGGTCGGGCGGGTAGAATAGAGGGCATGGCGCCAACGAACACCCCGAAGAAGAAGTCCACAGGCGGCAAGCCGACGAGCACCGTGTCGTATAAGGACGCGATCAAGGTCGGCGTCGTCTGCGGGATTGCGACTCTGATCCTCGCGATCATCGTCACCCGATCCTGGCAGGACCCTCGTGCCTTCGGCTACGCATTCATCTACGCCGGTGCCGCATTCGTGGTGGTCGCCGGCTTCGCGAGCTACCTCAACTGGGTGATGCGCAAGGACACGCAGAACCAGAATCAGTCCTACCCGGTCCTCAAGTAGGACTCCTCAACTCGACGTCAGACAGGTCGGTCGGTGTTGGAAGCTTCACGGCTTCGACACCGACCGACCTGTCTGCATGTGTCGGGCGACTGAGCCGACGGCGTGTGCCGGACGACTGACCAGCCTGCGTGTGTCGGGCGACTGCGGCGGGAGCATCCCTCACCGTTAGCGGCTTGTCCTACGGTTGCTCCCGACTCGAACCGTCAGCGCCTCAACCACCCGGTGCTGCAGGAGGTTGTGACGCTGACGGTGACTGATGCCGCCTGAGGCCTGCGTCCGGCCACTCGCCACCCGGTGCGGTAGGAGGTTGTGACGCTAATGGTGACTGATGCCGCCCGCCCAGCCACCCGCTGCCCGCCTCGCCGCCCGGCCACCTGCCGCACAGCCCCTCGGGATCATTTGAAGCGGAGGAGGCGGAGACTGTTGAGGACGACGAAGACTGACGAGAACGCCATCGCGGCACCGGCGATCATCGGATCGAGCAGACCGAGGGCCGCGATCGGGATCGCCGCCGTATTGTAGGCGAAGGCCCAGAACAGGTTGCCCTTGATGAGCCCCAAGGTTCTGCGCGAGAGCCGGATCGCCTGCGGGATCTGGCGCGGATCGGATTTGACCATGGTGATGTCCGAAGCCGCCATGGCGGCATCGGTGCCCGAGCCCATCGCGATGCCGAGGTCGGCCCCGGCCAGAGCCGCGGCATCGTTGATCCCGTCGCCGACCATCGCCACGGCTCGGCCCCGTTCCTGGAGTTCGGCGACCACAGCGACCTTGCCTTCGGGGCGGACGTCGGCGCGCACCTCGTCGATCCCGAGGGACTCGGCGACCACCTGGGCGGCCTGCTCGTTGTCACCGGTGAGCAGCACGGTGTCGAGACCGAGCGAGTGCAGCTCGGCGATGGCATCGGCGGCCGAGGGCTTGGCCACGTCGGAGACGAAGCTCAGGCCCCGGAAGTCACCGTCGATGGCGAGCGCGACGATCGTGGCACCGCGCGGGACGGACTCGGCTGAGTAGTCGAGGCTGATGCCGTGCTCGCGGAGCAGCCCCGGGCGACCGGCGAGGACATCGGAGCCGTCGATCGTGGCCCGCAGGCCGCCGCCGGGAATGTTCTCGAAGTCCGTGACCGCACCACCGGATGTGACTGCACCACCGGATGTGACCGTGCTACCGGATGCGGCTGCCGCACCGGGCGTGGCTGCCGCATCGGACGTGACCGGATCATCGGACGCGACTGCCGCGCTCGCCGAGGCGGCCGCATCCGTCGCGCTGTATGTTTCCGTCCCGCCGGACGCCTCCGTGCCGGCAGCTTCGGATGAGGCCCCGACGGCCTCGGATGAGACATCAACGGCCTCGGGTGAGGCCCCGACGACCTCAGGTGAGGCAGCGACGATGGCACGCGCAATCGGATGCTCGCTGCGCGATTCCAGTCGCGCGAGGACCTCGAAGTCCGCCGGCGACAGGTCGGTTCCGACCAGACTCATCACGCCGGTGGTCAGGGTTCCGGTCTTGTCGAGGACGACCGTATCGATCCCGCGCGTGGACTCGAGCGCTTCGGGGCCGGAGACGAGGATGCCCAACTGCGACCCGCGCCCGGAGGACACGGCCAACGCGGTCGGGGTGGCCAGGCCCAGGGCGCAGGGACAGGCGATGATGAGGACGGTGAGCCCGGCGTGCAGGCCCGCGGCCCAATCGCCGGTGGTCAGTCCCCAGGTGAGTAGGGTGAGCACGGCGATGCCGAAGACGATCGGCACGAACACCGCTGAGATCCGATCCGCCAGACGCTGCACGGCCGGTTTGCCGGTCTGCGCGCGGCTGACGAGGTCGGCCATGGCTGCCAGGGTCGTGTCCGAACCGACTCGCGTGGCCCGCACCTCGAGTACCCCCGAGGTGTTGATCGTGGCTCCGGTGACGCTGTCGCCGGGCGCGACCTCGACCGGTACGGATTCGCCGCTGAGCATCGCCTCGTCGATGGCTGAATGTCCGGCGAGGACCTCACCGTCGGTGGCGATCTTCTCGCCGGGACGGGCGAGGAACACATCGCCGACGGCGAGTTCGTCGATCGGCACCTGTTCCTCGGTGCGGGTGCCGCCCGTCCTCTCGCGCAGCACCGTCGCCGACTTTGCGCCGAGGTCGAGCAGGGCCTTCAGCGCGGCGGTGGCCCGGGACTTCGCCCGATCCTCGGTGAGCTTGCCGATGAGCAGGAACACCGTGATCGCCGCGGCGGCTTCGAACCACACATGGTATTCGCCGGGCACATTCCAGCCGTGGCCGTCGGCCACCGCCCGCCCGAGCGTGAAATAGGAGTACAGGCTGGCCACGGTGATGCCGACGCTGACGAGGGTGTCCATCGTCGTCGACCCTCCGCGGGCGGCCTTGAACGCCGCCGAGTGGAACGGCCACGCACCCCACGTGACCACCGGCAGGGCCAGCAGACCGGCCACCCACTGCCAACCGGCGAAGTGCCAGCTCATGACCATCGAGATCGCCACGATCGGTGCGGCCAGGACGAGCGAGCCGAAGAATCGCGGCCGCAGGTGCCGCGGGTCGTAATCGACGATCTCGGGACCGGACCCGCCCGACGGGGAGCGCACCGTGGCACCGTATCCGGCCTTTTCGACGGCGGCGGTGATGTCGTCGTCGCGCAGCTCGGATTCGATGATCACGTGCGCGGTCTCCAGCGGCAGGTTGACCTCCGCGGTGACCCCGTCGAGGCGGGTGAGCTTCTTCTCGATGCGGGCCGAACAGGATGCGCAGGTCATCCCCGTGATGTCGAGATCGACCTCGCGTGACATCACTTCACCTCGTAGCCGGCCTCATCGACGGCGGCACGGATCGCCGCATCGTCGAGGGCATCCGCCGAGGTGATCGTGACCGGGGAATCGCCCCCGGCGTTGAGTTCGATGGAGACGTCGCTCACGCCCGCAAGGGCCCCGAGCTCTTCCTTGACAGCGGCTTCGCAGTGTCCGCAGGTCATGCCCGAGACGGTGATGTTCGTGGTCGTCATCTTTTCTCCTATCAGCGGTGAATGGTGCCCGAAGCCTGCAGCTTTCGGCGTCGTCCGGCTCCCGAGGAGCGGACGCGGCCCAGAGGCTCAGCTCTTGATGAGTCGGGCGATTGCGGCTGATGCCTCCTCGACCTTCTTCCGCGCGGCTTCGTCGTCGCCGGATGAGGCGGCGTCGACCACGCAGTGAGCGATGTGCTCTTCGAGGAGGTTGATGGAGACCGCGTGCAGCGCGGCTGTCGCGGCGGAGACCTGGGTGAGGATGTCGATGCAGTACTTGTCGTCATCGATCATCTTCCCGATGCCGCGGACCTGTCCTTCGATCCGCTTCATCCTCCGCGCGAGAGCGTCCTTCTGCGGGGTGTATCCATGGTGCTCAGTCATGCTCACACCGTATACCCCTATAGGGTATAAATCAACGGCACCCCTCGCCGAAGCGGCCCCGCCGTCCCACCCCGCCCCGTGCCGGCCGGGTGGGCGGAGTCCTACAATCGAAGACATGCGAGTTGCCAGACTGTTCCGTTTCCCCGTCAAGGGATTCCCCGCCGAAGAGCTCACCGAAGCCCGTGTGGTCAAGGGACACGGAATCCGCGGCGACCGCGTCACCGCGTTCACCAACGGCAGCCTCGACGTTCCCGATGACGCCTGGCACTCCTATTCCGCCTTCACGGTGCTCAAGAACGACCCCGAACTGCAGAAGTGGGGCGTGAGTGCCACCCTCGCCGAGGAGGCTGCCGGCGATTCCGCGAACGCCGATGACTCCGAGGGCGGCGGTCGCGCGGAAGAATCCGCGACCGTGACGCTGACGTCGCCGGCCGGGGAGGCGACGACGTTCGCCACGGACGACGCGGACAGCCGTGCCGCCTCGGCGGAATTCCTCTCGAAGCGCATACCCCCTCAGGGTACATTTCCGCGGTCTCTGGCGGTCGCGGAACAGGGGATGTTCGACTCGCAGAAGTCGGGGATCTCGATCATCAATCCGGCCTCGGTGGAGGCGATCTCCGCGACCGAGGAGGGAATCGAGGGCCTCGACCTCGATCCGCTGCGCTTCCGCGGCAACGTCCTCGTCGAGGGCCTCGCCCCGTTCGAGGAGTTCGCGCTCATCGGCTCGATCGTCCGCCTCGGCGGGGTGCGACTGGCGATCCGCTCGTCGATCGAACGGTGCCCGGCGACGACGGTCAACCCCGTGACGAAGGCCGTCGACGTCAACGTCCCGCGGCTGCTCAACTCCGCGTGCGGTCACCTGCACTGCGGCGTCTACGGCGAGATCCTCGACACCGGCGATGTCGCGGTCGGCGATGAGATCGGCGTCGAGGGCCGGGCCCCGCGCGAACTCGTCAAGACCGCGCGCACCCCGCGATTCATGACGGTGGTCGGCAAGCAGCAGATCTGCAATGACATCGTCGAGGTCTCCCTGCGCGATGATCTCGGCTGGATCCGCGAATTCGACGAACCGGGCATGAACCTGCGCGTCCACCTCGAACTCGGTGCGCCGTTCTGGCGCACGTACACGATCACCGACGTCGTCGACGACATCGTGCGCATCGCCGTGCGCACCCAGGGGCGGGGATCCCGCGCGGTCGCCTCCCTCGAGGACGGGGAGCGCATCCTCACCTCCGGTCCGCACGGAACCATGACCGCCTCCCGCGTCTTCGGAGGGACGACGGCCCTGGTCACCGCCGGAATCGGGATCACCCCGAGCCTCGGACTGCTGCGCGTTGAGGGGCATGGCGAACTGCCCGAGACCGACCGGATCAAACTCTTCCACATCGACCGCGACCACCGCACCGCGTGCCTGTGGAACCGACTGCAGGACCGCGCCACCGGCGGTCGGATCCCCGTCGAAGCCCACCACCGCGACACCGCGACCGCCGGGCGACCGAGCCACCGCGAACTCGTCGACTGGGTGGCCGGATGCGACAACGTCATGGTCTGCGGGCCCCGCGACTTCACCGCCGCCGTGCTCGCGGCAAGCGACGAAGCGGGAGTCCCCGCCGTCCACCAGGAGACCTTCGCCTCCCCGAACACGGGCATGAGCGAGACCATCGCCGCCTGCCCGCCCGCCGAGGTGACGCTGGAGAATTCCGGCACGAGCTTCATGTGGCAACCGCAGGAGGGCACCCTGCTCGAATCCCTGGAAGCCCGCGGGTTCCAATCCGCGAGCTCCTGCCGCGGTGGATCCTGCGGAACCTGCGCGGTGTCCCTGACCGCCGGTTCCGTGCTCTACCCCATCGAACCGGTCGCCCAGGTCGACACCGACGAAGTGCTCGTGTGCTCCGCGATCCCGGCCGGACCGATCAGCCTCCGCCTCTGAGCCCGAACTCGGACGGCCGCCTCGGCGAGGCGGTTCCGCCTTCTTCGCCCCACCGGACGGCGGTGAGACGGGTGGCACAATGGTTTCCATGCCCAGAAAGAAGCGCTCCGTCCTGACGACGGCCACCACCGGACCGGTGGGCCGTCTGAGTCGGTGGGTCCGCCTTTCCGCGGCCGGACGGATCATGTTCGCGAACTCGATCATGCTCGTGGGCATCATGGTGCTCACGACGAGTCTGCTCTACCTCCAGCTCTCCCAGCTGAACACGAAGCGCGAACAGGACCTGCTGCGCTCGGCCGCCGACAACATGTCGCTGTCGCTCGGGCTCGTCGGCACCGGTGAGGCCGGCAGCGACGACTTCCTCGACGCGGAGTCCCGCGCCGATGTCGAGACGATGCTCGGCAACGTCATCAGCCAATACGGGTTCGACATCGCCGCCGTCGTGCCCATCGACTTCCTCCTCACCCCGCCGACCCTGGGCTCTCCTGACCGACAGCAGGCGCTGGAGAAGAAGGCCGCCTCGGCGAATTCCGGCACGATCCCCGAGGACTCGATCGATCAGCTGGCCCAATCCGTCGACGAGGAGTCTCTCGAGAAGGGGCGGACGACTGTGCGCTTCATCGACGACGGCGGGCCCGGCGACGGCACCATGTACGTCGTCACCCCGGTCTATGCCGAACACCTCGGCGCCGACGGCGTGGGACCGGACACCGTGGTCGGGGCTGTGATCGTCGGCAGCTCCGCCGACTCGGTCCGCGAAGGCTTCCTCGCGCAGGGCAAATGGCTCATCGGCATCGCGGTGCTCACTCTGCTCCTGGGCATCGGCTCGTCATGGGTGACCTCCCGCGGGCTGCGCCGGGTCACCGGCGACTACGGAGCCGACGAACTGCGCAGCATGCTCGACTTCTACTCCTCCGTACTCAAAGCGGTCTCCGAGGGCCTGCTCCTCGTCGACCGGCTGCGGGGGATCGTGCTCATCAACGCCGAAGCCCGCGAGCTGCTCGGCCTGCCGGCGGCCGCAGACGATGCCGACCCGGCCCGCGCCTCGACGGAGGAGATGCCCTTGAACGGCGTCGACCTGCCCGAGGCCCTGCATGACCTGCTCGCTTCCGGCCGCTGGGCCCGCGACGAGATCCACTACACCGATGACCGGGTGCTCGTGGTCAATCAGCAGCCCACCGAGGCGGCCAGCGACACCTGGGTCGTGACCATGCGCGACCACACGGAGCTGGCCGAACTCTCCGGCGAACTCGTCTCCGTGCGCTCATTCTCCGATTCCCTGCGGGCCCAGACCCACGAATACGCGAACCGGCTGCACATGGTCGTGTCCCTGCTCGAGACCGGGCACGTCGACGAGGCCATCGACTTCGCCGCCAAAGACCTCGACGACCTCAACCGCGTCAACGGAGACGGGTCGATGACCTTCGACCACCCCGTCCTGTCCGCCCTGCTGCTGTCGAAGATCGCCCAAGCCGCCGAGGTGGGGATCGAGATGACGGTGGACACCGCGGGTCTCACGGGCCGCCTCAGCGGGGACGACCGGGATCTCGCGACGATCCTCGGCAACCTCATCGACAATGCCTTCGACGCGCTGGGCAGGCAGGACGTGCTGCCCGAGGACAAGCGAGTCCACGTCGAACTGTCCGGCTCGGGTGGATCCGGAGGGTTCACGATCGAGGTCAGCGACGATGGTCCCGGCATCGACGAGGAGCACCTCGATGCGATCTTCGAACGCGGATGGTCGACGAAGCACGACGGCGTCGAGACCGACCAGGGGCAGGGACGTCAGCAGACGGGCACCCGCGGAGTCGGGCTCTCGCTGGTCGTGCAGGCGATCCGCCGCCTCGGGGGAGCCGTGGACGTGCAGGGCCGGGGTGAGGACTGCGACCGATTCAAGGGCGCCGTGCTCACGGTGTGGCTGCCGGACCGCCTCGGCGCCGTGGCCGCGGCGGGGGCCGCAGCGGACGCAGGCACTCATCCTGACCGGGAGTGAGCCCGAGCCTGTGGCCGTCATGGAACAGCGATGTGCCCGGACTGCAACACGATCGGGGTCGCTGTCAAACGGCTGAAGCTAGACTGACAGCATGTCGGATACAACTGCCCCAGGGTCGAGCATCGGTGTGCTCGTCGTCGAGGACGAGATGGTCGCCGCCCGTGCCCACGCGAAGTACGTCGACCGCCTCGACGGCTATCACGTTGCGGGGGTGGCGAAGAACGCCACCCAGGCGATGGCCGCTCTGACCGGACAGATCTGCGGTCTCGACCCCGCCGGCATCCACCTCGTACTCCTCGATATGAACCTGCCCGACGGCCACGGGCTCCAGGTCTGCCGAGCCATCCGCGGCCAACGTGTCGACGTGGACATCATCGCCGTCACCGCCGCCAGGGACATGCAGATCGTGCAGGAGGCCCTGTCCTACGGGGTCGCCCAGTACATCATCAAGCCCTTCACGTTCCCCGTCTTCAAATCCAAACTCGAGGCGTACTCCTCATTCCGCAACCGCCTCGGCGGTGATTCGAATGACGGCGAAGTCACGCAGACCGAGGTCGACAAGGCGATCTCGGCACTGCGCACCCACACCGTGGCCGCGACCGCGAAGGGCGTGCCCGATGCGGTGCAGGACGAAGTCCGCGTCCTGCTGAATGAGAATCCCGGACAGTCCGCCGCCGAGGTGGCCGAAGGCCTCGGAGTCTCGCGTGTCACCGCTCGCCGCTACCTCGAATCCATGGCCGACGCGGGCATGCTCGAACGTCGTCCCCGCTACGGGGCGACCGGCCGCCCCGTCCTCGAATACACCGTCGTTTTCGACGCCACCTGACCGCACCGTCGCGGCGGGCGAGGGGATCAGCCGACCGCGACGCTTCGGGGTCCGGCGATGGACATCGCGAACACCTCGGTGGAGGATGGTTCCATGTCGAAGAAGTCGCAGGTCTGGTTGGCCACCGTCCTTGTCCTCATCCTGCTTCTCGGTGCTGGTGCCTTCGCGATCTTCCGACTCCCCATGCTCAAGTCCACCGCGGCGCAGGCCGCCGCCCACGATCTCGCCGAGGGGCAGCTGACCTCGGACATCTGGCATGAGAAGGACCTCGCTCAGGGCCTGTTCGACCGGGTCACGAAATCCTTGGGCAAGCGGGTCGATCTGCGCTCGGTCACCGTCGAGGACATCACCGAATCCGAGGGCCGGACCGTGGCGAGACTCGACTGGACTTGGGCGAACCTCGACGGTGAGGCCTGGAAGTACAGTTCCGAACTGCCGCTGGAGAAGAAGGGCCTCTTCTGGTGGGCGGGCCTCACCGAGAAGTCCATCCACCCGAAACTCGCTCGTGGCGGCAGCTTCGCACTGCGCGCGAACCCGGGCAGACGAGGAAAGATCCTCGGCGCCGACGACGCAGTGCTCATGGAGGAAGGGAAGGTCGTCGATATCGGCCTCCACCCGAACCGCTTGGAGCCCGACACCCTCGGCAGACTCGTCGACGCGCTCAACAAGGACGTCGACTCCCTCGACCTCGACGTCGGGGACCTCGAAGACGCGGTCGACGAGGCGGAGGGCAACCGACTCGTCCCCGTCGTGACCCTGCGCGAAGACGACTACGCACGGGTCAAGGACGCCATCCACGACCTGCCGGGGGTCCTCTTCTCCGAAGACAGTCAGACGCTCACGCGAAGCCGCGGATTCGCACAGGCCACCCTCGGCTCGGCCGGGCCCGCCAGCGCCGAAGACATCAAGAGTTCCGACGGTGAGGTCATCGCCGGAGACATCGTCGGACGCACCGGTTTGCAGAAGACCTTCAACACCCGACTCAGCGGCCCCGGCAGCGTCGAAGTCTTCGCCAAAGGCGATGCGACCGATGACAAAGGCGGCACGACGAAGCTGACGAGCCTGCACGCCTTCGAGCAGAAGGACGGCGAGGACGTCGAGACCACCCTCGATGTGAAGACCCAGAACGCCGCAGACAAGGCAGCCGCCACGGGGAAGAAGCCGACCGCCGTCGTCGTCATCCGGCCCAGTGACGGTCGCGTGCTGGCCGTGGCCAACCACGATCCGAAGGGCGCGGCCTGGGACCGGGCGCTGAGCGGGCAATACGCTCCCGGTTCGGTGTTCAAGATCGCCTCGGGACTCGCGCTCCTCGAATCCGGGGTGAAGCTCAGCGACGATATCGCCTGCCCGCAGACCGTGACGGTCGGTGGGAAGAAGTTCAAGAACGCCGAGGATGAGGTCCTCGGGAAGGTCACCTTCGCCGAGGATTTCGCCCACTCCTGCAACACCGCCTTCGTGTCCTCGGGAGAGAAGGTCAGTGGCGATGACGTGGCGGACGCGGCCGCCCAGCTCGGCATGACGCCCGGGGTCGGGACGGAGGAAAGCGGCTCCGGCAAGGACGCAGACGACTTCAGGAAGAACACAGCCGGTGCGGGAGCCCTGGGCATCGGCGCGAAGATGGCCTCGGTGCCGGCCGACGGCGACGAGGTCACGCACGCCGCGCAGATGATCGGCCAGGGCAAGGTTCAGGCGAGCCCGCTGGCAGTGGCGACGATGGCCGCCTCGGTGACGGCCGGCGAGACTGTGGCCCCGCAGCTCATCGGCGGCGATGCCCGCGATGATGCGAACGCGGACGACGAGGGCACAGATGGTGCCGCCGAGGACGCTCCCACACTCGATGGGGACGCGGCGAAGGAGCTCTCGGACATGATGCGCGAAGCTGTCACCGACGGCACCGCCACCGCGCTCAAGGACGTTCCCGGCGATCCCGTTCACGGCAAGACCGGCACCGCCGAATACGGTGACGAGACCCCGCCGCGCACACACTCGTGGTTCGCCGGATTCCAAGGGGACCTGGCCGTGGCGGTCCTCGTCGAGGACGGCGGATTCGGCGCCGAGGCGGCCGTGCCCGTCGCGCACGAATTCTTCGACCGCATCAACTGAGTTTGCACCGACCGAGCTCTACCGGGCCAGCTTGGGCCGAAACATAGGTCGCAATCGGACAACCGGGCAAAAACATAGGTCGCAATCGGACATTTTCTGACGGGCGGTTTCTATCTTCTAGTGCAACACCCGGCCTGACCAGCACGGTCGGGTCGGGACAGCACTTGAGAAGGAGCCCATCATGCGACCAGTCCCTTTCGACCACCTCGACGCGTTCTTCGTCTGCCT